>NZ_JAGIQL010000328.1 GCF_017813245.1 Streptomyces montanisoli | reverse complement strand
GTGCTGCTCCTGGCCGTGGGCGCGGTCGTGGCGCTGCGCGAGCGCGGCGCCGACGCGTCGGGGGGCGTGGACCAGCTCGTCAGCCTCGCGCCCGTGCTCATCGGCGTGATCGCCGCGCTGGTGCTCGGCCGGCTTTACCCGCTGCCGCTGCGGCTCGCCGCGCTGCCGGTGGCGCGGCGGCGCGGCGCGACCGGCTTCCTCTCGCTCGCGCGCGCCGGGCGCACGCCCGTGGCGGCGTCGCTGCCGCTGCTCGCGCTGCTGATCGCGCTGACGACGGCCGGCTTCGGCGGCTCCGTGCTCGCCGGTGTGACGCACGCACGCGACGACGCGGCGCTGACGGCCGTGGGCGCGGACGCCTCGGTGACCGCCGCGGAAAAGCTGCCCGAGGGCCTTGCCCGCTCCGTGCGGAAGATACCGGGCGTCACGGACATGACGGCCGTCGAGCAGCGCCGTGACGTCCAGTTGCCCGGTTCCACGGCGGCGCCTGGCCAGGGCTCCGTGGTGACGCTGGTGGCCGTCGACCCCGCGTCGTACGCGCGCCTCGCCGCCCGCACGGGCCGTGGCGCCTTCGACGCCGGGCTGCTGACCCGCCACGGCTCCGCCGGCTCCGCGCGGGACACGGCCACGCTGCCGGCCATCGCCTCGCCCGCCGTGGCGAAGCGGCTCGGGTCCGGCGCCGAGCGGATCGAGGAGACGAACCGGTCGCTGCGGGTACGCGTGACCGCCGTACGGGACGAGACCCCTGCGCTAGCCGGCGGCGACTTCCTGCTGGTCGACGCCGCGTACGTGCCGCAGCACGCGGACACGGGCCTGCTGGTGACGGGTGCCTCCCTGGACGTGAAGGCGCTGCGCGCGACCGTACGGGCCGCCGGGCACGGTACGGACGTGCAGGTGCTCGCGCAGGTGCGGGCCGCCCTGACGGACTCGCCCCTTCAGTCGGGCGCCGAGCGCGTCTACGTGGTCGCGGTGGCGGCGGGCGCCGGGTACGCCGTGCTCGCCCTGCTGCTCGCGGTCGCGCAGGCGGCGCCCGAACGCGTCGCGCTCCTGGCGCGGCTGCGCACACTGGGCATGACGAGGCGTCAGGGCAGGCGGCTGCTGGTGCTCGAGTCGCTGCCGCAGGCGGTGCTCGCCGGACTCGGCGGCGCGCTCGTCGGCTGGGCCGCGATCCGGCTCCTCGCGCCGGGCCTCGACCTGGCACCGCTCGCGCTGCCCGACCAGGGCGGCGACGCCTCCGTACGTCTGGTGACCGACCCGTGGTCGCTGCTGCTGCCCGCGGCGGCGGTGGTGGTGCTCGCGGCCGGGGTGGCCTCGGTGCAGGCCTGGCTGTCCACGCGCCGCAGGGCGACGATCGAGCTGAGGGCGGGAGACCCGAGATGAGTGACACGTCCCTGGAAGAGCTCGAGCGGCGGGCGACGGAGCGCGGACAGCGCCCCGCGTACGGGCACGACGCGCTCATCACCTGCGACCGGCTGGTGCGCGTCTTCACGACCGACGGCGTGGAGGTGCAGGCGCTCCAGGGCCTCGACCTGCTCGTCACCAAGGGCGAGTTGATGGCGCTCGTCGGCGCGTCGGGCAGCGGCAAGTCGACGCTGATGAACATCCTGGCGGGTCTCGACGAGCCGACGGCGGGCGCGGCGCGGGTCGCGGGCCGCGACCTGCTCGCCATGGGCGCGAAGGAGCGGCTCGCCTACCGCCGCGAGGTCGTCGGCTTCGTCTGGCAGCAGACCGCGCGCAACCTGATGCCGTTCCTGACGGCGTCGCAGAACGTGGCGCTGCCGATGCAGCTGAGGGGCGGCGGACGCGGCAGGCGTGCCCGCGCGGAGCGTGCCGAACGCGCGGCGATGCTGCTGGACATCCTGGAGGTCGCGGACTGCGCCGACCGCGAGCCGCGCCAGATGTCCGGCGGCCAGCAGCAGCGCGTGGCGATCGCGGTGGCCCTCGCGAACGAGCCGTCGGTGCTGCTCGCGGACGAGCCCACGGGCGAGCTCGACTCGGCGACGGGCGAGCAGATCTTCGCCGCGTTCCGCGCGGCCAACGAGCGGCTCGGCACCACGATCGTGATCGTCACGCACGACCAGAAGGTGGCGTCCGAGGTACGCCGCACGGTGGCGATCCGCGACGGCCGCACGTCCTCGGAGGTGCTGCGCCGCACGCAGGTGGACGCGGAGACGGGCCAGGAGAGCCTGGTCGCCCGCGAGTACGCGACGCTCGACCGTGCGGGCCGCCTCCAGCTCCCGAAGGAGTACACGGAGGCGCTCGGCATGGAGCACCGGGTGGCGCTCGACCTCGAACCCGACCACATAGAGATACGCCCGGACGACGACACCGCCGGCACGTGAGCGCCCGTGTCAGGACCGGTGACCGGTCCTGACACGGGCAACAGACATGCCGGCACCCACCGCCGTGCCGGGCACGGGCGACGCGGTGACGGCCTGGCGAGGCGGAGGGCCGGTTCGCGTGCACGGCGGCGGCTGCCCAGCGCGGCGGCGCCTGCCCGGCGCG
>NZ_JAGIQL010000327.1 GCF_017813245.1 Streptomyces montanisoli | reverse complement strand
AGCCGGCGGCCCGGCAACGAGCCCGGGTACGGCGGGCGGCACCGCGGCGGCGCTCTTCTCCGACCACGGCAACTCCCCCGCCCCTGCCCCCGCAGGCGCCTCGTCCGTTGCCGGCGCATCCTCCCCTTCCGGCGGATCCTCCGGCGCCTCCTCCTCCGTTGCGCCCAGGCCCGCCCCGGTGCCGGGCGCGCGCGCCGCCGCCTCGGCCGGCCGGGAACCCCGCCGCCCGAGGCGGTGGGGGAAGATCGCGCAGCGGATCGTGCCGTACAACCTGGAGCCGGACGCCCTGCGCCTGGAACTCATCGAACTCGGCGACGCCTACCGCGCCTACCAGCGGCGCCCGGAACCCGACCTCGTCCTCCTCGCCGAACTCCACGACCGCAAGGCGCGCGCGTTCGCCCAGTGGGCCGACGTCTCCGGCGACGCGTCCCTGCGCGAGGACGCGGACCGCGCCACGAAGGCCGCGGTGACCTGCCGCGAGATGCACGACAACCGCGCGGGCGGACCCGCCGGCGCGCTGCTGACCCGCACGCAGGCCGAGCACGCCCGCACCGTGCTCGGCCTCCTCGGCGCACTCGCCCCCCACCACGAGCCCCCCGTACACCTCGCGGTGCTCATGCTCACCCTGCGCGCAGCGCGCGCCGGCATCGGCAACGTCACGGGTCAGGACCTGGGCGGCTGGCTGCAGGGCGATGCCGAGCGGGTGCTCGACGCGCTGGTCGCGGCGGGCTGGATGCGGATGCCCTGCACCGCGTCCGAGGCGCTCGAGGCGAGGCCGGAGGACCCCACCGCGGTGACCGTCCCGACGCTGCTGCCCGACGGGCCGCGCCCGTTCGTCCTCGGCAAGGTGACCCGGGCGAGGATCTCGGGCTGGGCGCAGAAGGTGGTGAACGACCGGAAGCTCCGCAAGAAGAAGTCGCCGCCGGCCACCCGCCTCCTAGCCCTGCACACGGCCGCCCACTCCCGCCCCGACGGCGGGCTCGGCCCCGCCGAGGACGATGGCCTCGACCTGGCGGAGGCGGCCGCGTTCTGCGCCCTGCCGCCCGAGGAGGTCGCCAAGCACGTCGAACGGCTGCTCTCGGCCGACTGGCTGGCCGAGGCGGCCGTCACGGAGGACGGCAGGCTGCGCGGCCGGCTCAGCGACCGGGTCCTGCACCTGTCGGGCCTGCTGTGACGCGCGGCGGTGGCCAAGTCTCGCGCCGGCGACGGCCCGTCAGGTCGGCCCCGGCGAGGGCGGGATGCCGAGCAGGCGGCGCACGGCATCCGGCATGTGGGCCGGATCGCTCACGCCTATGACGTCGTTCGCGCTGATCACGGCCTGCTCCGTGGGGACGCCCGCGATGCGGTAGACGAGGACGGCCTGATCGACCACCTGTCCCGGTCCGTCGTCGCACCCCTTGAGCGTCCCCTTCCCGAGTGCCTCGCCCTGGTGGTGCACGGGGCTGCTGGTGGTGGTGTCCCGCTGCCCCGTGCCCTGATATGTCCGTCCGTCGAACTCCAGCACCCACGCACAATCACCGCCGCCGTGTCCGGACGTCGTGGACGAACACCCGCTTCCCGCCAGTGCCAGCAGCGCGACGGCTCCGGCGGCCTGCAACGCGATGCGCGCGCGTAAGAGCAGCACCATGACGCTCTCCCCCTCCCTCGGCCCCCGCGACGCAGGGCCTCGCCAAGTGGATTCCATGGTGCCCGCATTCGCCGGTGGAAGCGGCCGGTTCCGCGCGGCGCGGCCGTCCGGCCGGGCGGATTTGCAGGCTCTCGTCCGCTTGCTTTGTTCGGCGCTGGGCAGGAGAGTCGAAACGGCGTCACCAACAGCGGTCAGGAATCGGCCGGAGGCCCACCGACGCCCGAGGTCCCCCCATGCGCACGCGTTCCTCGAACTCCGCCCATCCCACCCGACCCATATCCCTCGCCATGGCGCCGCAGGCCGAGGAGCAGCCCGTATCGACGTCCCGTGCAGAGGGCGTACTGGTGCTGCGCCTGGCCGGTGCGCTGTACGCCTCCGACGCCGGCGACCTGGCCCTGGACGCCCGGCGGCACGCCGATGCCGCACGCGCGCTCGGCCATCGCCTCGTCTTCGACCTGACGGACGTGACGCTGCTCAGCGGGGCGGCGGCCGCGGCGCTGGCCGTCGCCGCCCACGAGTCCGGGGACGAGCGCGAGGGTGACGGCGAGCCGACGATCGCCGTCGTCGCGGACGCGCACATCCGCGCGGTCCTCACCCGCGCCCTGCCGCCCTCCATCGGCGTCCACGCGACGATCGGGGAGGCGCTCGCCTAGATTAGAAGAACATATATTTAAACTTCAGTCATTAATATATCTTATATATTATTTTTTATTTAAAAAAAAAAAAAAAAAAAAAAAAAGAAAAGAAAAAAAAAAAAAGAAAAAAAAAAAAGAAGAAAAAGAAAAGAAGAAAAAAAAAGAAAGAAAAAAGAAGAAAAAAAAAGAGGAAGAGAAGAGAGAAGAGAGAAGAGAGAGGAGGAGGAAAAGAAGGAGAGAGAGAAAAGAAGA
>NZ_JAGIQL010000326.1 GCF_017813245.1 Streptomyces montanisoli | reverse complement strand
ACCCTCCCCCGGCGCCGTCTCCGCCCCGGCCGCGGCCACCGCGTCCAGTGACGTTCAGTAGGGTCATGGGCACAGCAGCGTTCGCGCGACCTTTCCTCCGGAGGAACCCGCCGTGACCGACCGACCCTCCTGGGCGCCCCGCGGCGTCGACATCACCAGGGCCAACGTCTCCCGCATCTACGACTACTTCCTCGGCGGCTCGCACAACTTCGAGGCCGACAGACAGGCGGCGCGCTCCGCGCTGCGCTCCATGCCGGGCATCCCCGCGATCGCGCGGGCCAACCGGGCGGTCATGCAGCGCGCGTTGCGGTTCGCGACGGACCGGGGCATCACGCAGTTCCTGGACATCGGATCCGGCATACCGACCTTCGGCAACGTGCACGAGGTGGTGCAGGCGGCGCGGCCGGGCGCGCGGGTGGTCTACGTCGACAACGATCCGGTGGCGGTGGCGCACAGTCGGGCCGTGCTGGAGGACAACCCGGACGCGACGATCGTCGCGGGGGACCTGCGCGACCCGGAGTCGGTACTCGACCATCCCGGCACGCGCCTGCTCGACCTCTCCCGTCCCGTCGCGCTGATGCTCGTCGCCGTCGTGCACTTCCTGCCCGACGCGGACCGGCCCGCGGGCATCATCGCCACACTCCGCGACGCGCTCGCGCCGGGCAGCGTACTCGTCCTGACACACGCGACGCTCGACCACGGCCCGGCACCTTCGGGGCAGCGTGCCGTTCAGGAGGTGTACGAGCGGACGCCGACCCCGCTCGTGATGCGCGGTTCCGCGGAACTGCGGCCGTTCTTCGCGGGGTTCGACCTCGTGGAGCCCGGGATCGTGCCGCTGCCCCTGTGGCGCCCCGACGCGCCCGAGGAACCCTACGACCGGGCGGAGCTGCACGGCCTCGCCGGGGTGGCGGTCAAGCCCTGAGGACCGGCCGGCGTGTCCGGCCCACCCCCGGCCCACCCCGCTCCGACGTGCGCACTTGGATCAACGCCTTGACGGCCCTCGCGGACGGGGGTAGACAACTCCTGATTGAGAGAGCGCTCTCAGTCGGAGTCCACGCCCTCCACGGTCCCCACCCTGTCAGGAGAGGTCATGGCCGAACTCCCCTGCGGAAACGCCGTGTACGGGCGGACCCCCACATCGGGCTCACACGGAACAGGAGATGCTCCATGGCCCCTGGAAAAACACCAAGGCCATCGATCGACCGCAGGTCACGGCGGTCCAGGATCCGTCTCGCACTCGTCGGGCTTTCTGTCGGCGCCCTCAGCATCGCGGGGCTGACGGCGACGGCGCAGCGGGGCGCGGCGGCGACCCGCGCCGACGTCGGCAGCGCGGCGGCGCCGTCCGCCGTACCGGCACCGCCCGCCGGCTTCACCACGACGTGGAGCGACGATTTCAGCGGCGCGTCGGGCAGCGGACTGAACACCGGCACCTGGAAGTACGACACCGGCCCGGGCAGCAGCTTCGGTACCGGCGAGATCGAGACGATGACCGACTCGACCTCCAACGTGTACCTCGACGGCAATGGCCACCTGGTGCTCAAGGCGCTGCACTCGGGCAGTGATCCGGCGTCCGGCTGGACATCGGGCAGGGTCGAGACCCAGAACGACTCGTTCGGGGCGCCTCCGGGTGGCGTCGTGATGATGCAGTCCTCGATCCAGCAGCCGGACGTCTCGACGTCCAACGGCGCGGGCTACTGGCCGGCGTTCTGGATGCTGGGCCAGCCGCTGCGTACGGGCACGACCTGGCCCGCCTCGGGCGAGGTCGACATCCTGGAGGACATCAACGGGCGCAGCTCGGTCTTCGGCACCCTGCACTGCGGCGTCAATCCGGGCGGGCCGTGCAACGAGTCCACCGGCATCGGCAGCGGCGAGCACGCCTGCGCCGGCTGCCAGTCGGGCTACCACACGTACGCCGTGCAGATCGACAGGTCGACGTCGCCCGAGCAGATCCGGTGGTACCTCGACGGCCAGAACTACTTCACCGTCAACTCCTCGCAGGTCGACGCGGGCACCTGGGCCAAGGCCGTCGACCACCCGTTCTTCATCATCTACGACCTGGCGATGGGAGGTGGCTTCCCGAACGCGTTCGGGGGCGGGCCGAACGCGGCCACGGTCTCCGGCGGGCAGATGAACGTCGACTACGTGGCGGTCTACAACAAGGCTCCCTGACGGCCTGGCGCCACGCACCACGCGGCGTGCCCCGCCCGGCGTTCGGCCGGGCGGGGCACGCCGTGCGCGTCTTCACACCGCGGCGGTCCTGCAGGCCGGGTGGCCCCAGCCGTCGTCGTTCCTGGCGATCTCCTCGCCCGCCGCGTACGAACGGCCGCAGCGGCACCGGCCGGGGAACTTCGCCTTCAGCGTGCGGGAGCCGCCGCCACTCCTGCCCGGCGCGCCGCCGCGCTGCGCGCCGCCGCCCTGCGTG
>NZ_JAGIQL010000325.1 GCF_017813245.1 Streptomyces montanisoli | reverse complement strand
GGTGCCGCTGCTGCGCACCGCCGTCCAGCTGGAGCGCGCGCCCGGCTGCGCGGGGCCGGCCATGTGCGGGCGGGCGCGGGCGGTGACGGCAAGGACGCCGGCGCGCACGGCAGACCGCCCGCCACAGCGCACCACCCGTCCCCCTCGCGCACGCCGCTGCCGCGGGAGACGTCCACGCCCGACCCCGCGCTGCCGCCGCCCGTCGTGTCGATGGACATCGCGCACGCGGCGCTGAACGGCGGCAAGGCCGTCAACATCACCATCGACGACGGGCCCGACCCGACGTGGACGCCGAAGGTGCTCGAAGCGCTGGCGGACAACCACGTCAAGGCGACGTTCTGCATGATCGGGCCGCAGGCCGCCGCCCACCCCGAGCTGGTGAAGGCCGTCGTCGCCGCCGGGCACCGGCTGTGCGACCACACCGTGCACCACGACGAGGCGATGGACCACAAGAGCCGCGCCTACCAGAAGCAGGAGATACTCGCGGCCGCCGACCAGATAACGCGCGCGTCCGGCGGCGTGCGTCCCCTCTACTACCGCGCGCCGGGCGGCGCCTTCACCCCGTACAGCAGGCAGATCGCCGCCGCGGCGGGCCTGCGGCCGCTCGGCTGGAACATCGACTCGAAGGACTGGGAGCGGCCCGGCGTCCCGGCCATCGACGCCACGGTAAAAGACGAGCTGCCCAACGGGCCGACGATCCTCTTCCACGACGGCGGCGGCGACCGGCACCAGACCGTGGAGGCGCTGGAGGCCCTGCTGCCGTGGCTGCGCGCGCACGGCCACAGCTTCAGCTTCCCGGTGCGCTGACGCGGGCACGGGTTGGCCGGCGCGGGCGGCCGGCCCTCGCCCGCCTGCCGCCGTCCCACGGGCGGCCGAACGTGGGGAAAACCACGGCGCGGCATCCGGCACGCGCCCGTAGAGTTGCCGGCATGCAGGTGATCCAGTCGACCAAGCTCGCCAACGTCTGTTACGAGATCCGCGGCCCGGTTCTCGACGAGGCGATGCGCCTGGAGGCGGCGGGCCACCGCATCCTCAAGCTCAACACGGGCAACCCGGCGGCGTTCGGCTTCGAGTGCCCCCCGGAGATCCTCGAGGACATGCTCCGCAACCTCGCCACGGCCCACGGCTACGGCGACGCGAAGGGGCTGCTGTCGGCGCGCCGCGCGGTCATGCAGCACTACCAGACCAAGGGCGTCCACCTCGGCGTGGAGGACATCTACCTCGGCAACGGCGTCTCCGAGCTGATCCAGATGTCCATGCAGGCGCTGCTCGACGACGGCGACGAGGTGCTCGTGCCGGCGCCCGACTACCCGCTGTGGACGGCATCAGTATCGCTCGCGGGCGGCACGGCGGTGCACTACCGGTGCGACGAGCAGGCCGACTGGCAGCCCGACCTCGCGGACATCGAGCGGAAGATCACCGACCGCACCAAGGCGATCGTGATCATCAACCCGAACAACCCGACCGGCGCGGTCTACGGCACGGAGATGCTGACGGCCCTGACCGAGATCGCCCGCCGCCACCGGCTGGTCGTCTGCTCGGACGAGATCTACGACCGGATCCTCTACGACGGCGCCACGCACACCCCGACCGCCGCCGTGGCCCCCGACCTGCTGACGCTGACGTTCAACGGCCTGTCCAAGAACTACCGGGTGGCGGGTTTCCGCTCCGGCTGGCTGGCCGTCTGCGGCCCCAAGGGCCACGCCTCCTCGTACATCGAGGGGCTGACGATCCTGGCGAACATGCGGCTGTGCGCCAACATGCCCTCGCAGTACGCGGTGGCCGCCGCGCTCGGCGGCCGGCAGACGATCGACGACCTGGTGCTGCCGGGCGGCCGGATCCGGGAGCAGCGGGACACGGCGTACGAGCTGCTGACGCAGATCCCGGGCGTGACGTGCGTCAAGCCGAAGGGTGCGCTGTACCTGTTCCCGCGCCTCGACCCGGCGGTCTACAAGATCAAGGACGACCGGGAGATGGTGCTCGACCTGCTGCGGGCCGAGAAGATCATGGTGGTCCACGGTACGGGCTTCAACTGGCCGGAGCCCGACCACTTCCGCATCGTGACGCTGCCGCCCGCGTCGGACCTCGCGGAGGCCGTGACGCGCATCGGGACGTTCCTGGACGGCTACTCACAGCACTGAGGCAGGCGCCGGGGGCGTCGCATGGCCCTGCCGGGCCATTTCATGCCCCTCATCACTCGATACCACTCAACTTTAGACTGGTTCCAATGTAGGATGGTTTCCTGACCCTGCCAGGAGGCCACCATGTACGAGCCGATCCGCACGAAGTCGGTCCACTCGATGGCCGGCCCGCGCCCCGACGTCCCCCACCGAAGCCGCGAGGAGGAGCTGGATAGCCAGCTCGCCGGCTACCTGACGGCCCTCCTCACGGTGACGGACGAGCTCGGCCTCGACGAGGCCGCGGACCACGTCCTGCGGGAGATCGTCCGGCTGCGCGGCGCCGCGCCCGTGCGCGCGGCGGCGGACGACACTCCGTCGCACCGCGCCGACCTGCACCGCCGCGCGGCCGCTGCG
>NZ_JAGIQL010000324.1 GCF_017813245.1 Streptomyces montanisoli | reverse complement strand
GGCCTGCGGCCCGGTTGGCCTGCGGCCCCGGCGGCTCTCAGCCCCCGGCGGTGGCGGCTCGCGACCCCGGCGGGCGGCCCAGGCTGTGGCGGCCGATACCGGGGCAGGGCCGCGCCCTGTCAGGCGGGTTCGGCCTGTCCGGCCTGGGCTCGCGGCCCCGGCGGTGGCGGGCGGCCCAGGCTGTGGGAGCGGACACCGAGGCTGGGCCGCGCCCTGTCAGGCGGGTTCGGCCTGCCCGGCCTGGGCTCGCGGCCCCCGGCGGTGGCGGGCGGCCCCGGCGGTGGCGGGCGGTCCAGGCCGTGGCGGCCGTTACCGGGGCAGGGCCGCGCCCTGCCAGGCGGGCTCGGCCTGCCCGGTCGCCGCGCCGAGCGCGTCGAGGACGCCCTGTCCGTACTTGGCGAGCTTGTTCTCGCCCACCCCGCTGATGCCGCTCAGCTCGCCCAGCGTCGACGGCGCCGCCAGCACGATCTCGCGCAGCGTCGCGTCGTGGAAGATCACATACGCGGGGACGCCCTGCTCCTTCGCCGTGGCGCCGCGCCACGCGCGCAGCGCCTCGAACACGGGCAGCGCCTCCTGCGGCAGGTCCACCGGCGCGGAGCGCGCCCTGCCGCCCCCACCGGACCCGCCGCCGGCCCTGGCGGCCTTCGCGGCCTTCTCCGGCTCCTTGCGCAGCGTCACCTTCCGCTGCCCGCCGAGCACCTCGCCGCTCCCGTCCGTCAGCACCAGCGTGCTGTACTCGCCCTCCACGGCGAGCAGTCCCTGCGACAGCAGCTGGCGCGCGACGGAGCGCCACTTCGCCTCGCTCAGATCGGCCCCGATGCCGAAGACGCTCAGCCCGTCGTGGTCGAACTGGATGACCTTGGCCGTCTTCCTGCCCAGCAGGATGTCGACGGCCTGCCCGACGCCGAACTTCTGGTTGCGCTCGCGCTTCAGGCGCACAACCGTCGACAGCAGCTTCTGCGCCGGGACCGTGCCGTCCCACGACTCGGGCGGTGACAGGCATGTGTCGCAGTTGCCGCACGGCTCGCTCTTCTGCCCGAAGTAGTCGAGCAGCCGGACCCGGCGGCACTCCACCGTCTCGCACAACGCCAGCATCGCGTCGACGTGCTCGGACAGCCGGCGCCTGTGCGCCTCGTCGCCCTCCGACGTGTCGATCATCTTCCGCTGCTGCACGACGTCCTGATAGCCGTAGGCGAGCCACGCCGTCGACGGCAGGCCGTCCCGCCCTGCGCGGCCCGTCTCCTGGTAGTACCCCTCCACCGACTTCGGCAGGTCGAGGTGCGCGACGAACCGGACGTCCGGCTTGTCGATGCCCATGCCGAACGCGATCGTCGCGACCATCACCAAGCCGTCCTCGCGCAGGAACCGCGCCTGGTGCTCCTGGCGGACCCGCGCGTCCAGGCCCGCGTGGTACGGCAGCGCCTCGACGCCGTTCTTCACGAGGAACTCGGCGGTCTTCTCCACGGAGGCACGCGAGAGGCAGTAGACGATGCCCGCGTCGCCCGGGTGCTCGGTGCGCAGCAAGTGGAGGAGCTGCCGCCGCGGCTCGTTCTTCGGGGCGATCCGGTACTGGATGTTCGGGCGGTCGAAGCTCGCCACGAAGTGCCGCGCGTCCTGGAGCTTCAGCCGGGACGCGATCTCCCCGTGCGTCGCCTCCGTGGCCGTCGCGGTCAGCGCGATGCGCGGCACGTCCGGCCACCGCTCGTGCAGCGCGGACAGGGCCAGGTAGTCGGGGCGGAAGTCGTGGCCCCACTGCGCCACGCAGTGCGCCTCGTCGATGGCGAACAGCGAGATCGTGCCCCGCTCGAGCAGCCTGACCGTGGACTCCACCCGCAGCCGCTCGGGCGCCAGGTACAGCAGATCGAGCTCACCGGCGAGGAACTCGGCCTCCACCAGCCTGCGTTCGTCCAGATCCTGGGTAGAGTTCAGGAACCCGGCGCGCACGCCGAGCGCACGCAGCGCGTCCACCTGGTCCTGCATGAGCGCGATGAGCGGCGAGACCACGACGCCGACACCGTCGCGCACCAGCGCCGGGATCTGGTAGCACAGCGACTTGCCGCCGCCGGTCGGCATGAGCACGAGCGCGTCGCCGCCGCCGACCACAGTGTCGATGATCTCCTGCTGGCTGCCGCGGAACGCGTCGTAGCCGAAGACCCGGTGAAGCACTTCGAGCGCGCCGCCGCGGGCCGCGTCGGCGGCCGGCGCGACGACGTCGGCCGGTGCGCCGACGGTCTCGTCGGCCTGGTCCGGGTCGGTAGGGATGTCGAAGTCAGGAACGCTCACCCGGCCGAGTCTAGGGGCGGGGTAGGACAACGAGAGCCGGGACCGTGGCGCGCCTGGGCGGCGCGGGCGGGGCATCGCGCCCGGCCCAGCGCCCAACGGCCACCGTCCCGGCAGGCCGCCGCCTTCGGTGGGCTCCCGCGCCCCGGCGTTGACCGGGCCCTGCCGGGCATGGCCTGCCCGGCCGCGTGAGGCCACCGAAGGCGGCCGATCGGAAGGCGACGCGGCTGAACTCCGGGGAACTGCTGGAGCCGGAGGTCCGCCGCTGCCTGGGAAAAAGGGGGGGGGGGGGGGGGG
>NZ_JAGIQL010000323.1 GCF_017813245.1 Streptomyces montanisoli | reverse complement strand
CCCCCCCCCCCCCCCCCCCCCCCCCCCCCCCCCCCCCCCCCCCCCCCCCCTTTTTATAGACAGAAGAGGGAATACGAGAAACATGGGTGACAGGAGTTCAGAGGAGTGCTCTTCGAATCAGCAGGGGCGCGGCGGCGTCCCACCGTGCCGAGTGACCACGCCGCCGCGAGGCCGAACATCAGCGCGGTGAGGACCGTCGACGGGCCGCCGATGTCCGCGTACGCGAAGTCGATGAGCTGCCACACCAGCAGTGCGCACACCATGGCCGCGATGCCCGCGTCCCGGCGCTCGCGCAGGGCGCGGGGCAGCCGGCGCAGGGCGCACACCAGGATCGCCAGCCAGCTGCCCACCAGCGCGAGCACCCCGATGACGCCCTGCTCGCTCAGGATCAGCAGGTACATGTTGTGCGGCGACAGCAGCGGCTGGCGCTGGAAGCCCGCGCCCGCGCCGTCGGTGTCGCTGCCGGACGACAGCGCGAGCGAGGCGTGCGCGTCCCGGTACGCGGGAAAGCCCTTGAGCCCGACGCCGGCCACCGGGTCCTCGCGCCACATGTCGACCGCGGCCGCCCACATGGTGTACCGGTCGGTCACGGACTGGTCGGGGTCGCCCGCGACCCGCGTGATCGAGTCGAGCCGTTGCCCGACGAGCTGGGAGCCGACGCCGAACCCGCCGATCAGCACCACCCCGAGCGCGCCCGCGGCCAGCGCCACGACGACCGCGCGCCGCACCCCGGTCGCCACGAGCATCGCCGCGACCGCCGCCGCCGTCGCGATCCAGGCGCCGCGGCTGAACGACAGCACCAGCGGCACCACGAGCAGCCCGGCGCACGCCGCCGCGCAGGCCCTGACGCGCGGGGCCGCGCGCCGGTCGAGCGCGTAACCCGCCGCGACGATCAGGCCGTACGAGACGACCGTGGCCATGCCCATCACGTCCGTCGAGCCGAACGTGCCGACCGCCCTGATGTCCTTGCCCTCGTACGACGCCCCGGTGGCGGTGAGGTTCTGGACGACGCCGACGCCGCCCTCGACGAGCGCGAGGGCGACGAGCCCGCCGGCCACGACGGCGAAGTCACGCCTGTCGCGCACCAGCAGGACGAGCGCGGCGGGCACGAGCACGAAGATCTGGAGGTAGCGCGGCACCCCGGCGAGGCTGAACGACGGGTCGTACGAGGCGATCGCGGCGATCGACACGCCCACCACGGGGGCGCCGAGCACCAGGGCGGCCGTCCGGCTCAGCGGCCGCTCGCGCAGGCGCAGCAGCCGCCCGGCGCAGAACAGCACGAGGATTCCCGAGGCGGCGTCGGCGACCGTGCCCGTGCCCTCGGACGCACTGCCGCCCGGCGGCGCGGGCACCGCGAGCAGGGCGAGGACGGCCAGGACGGGCAGCAGGTGCGCGTAGCGCCAACAGGCCAGCCGCGCCAGGGCGTTGACGGGTTCCCGCTCCGTCACCGCGGCAGAGACGGAGGGAGCGGCGGCGGGCGTCACCACCGCGGGCGTCACCACGACGGGCGCGGACACGGGCGCGGGCGCGGTCATCAGCTGCCCGCCGGCCGCACGAGCGACACCGCCGTGCGCAGCAGGATGCACACGTCCTGCCAGAGCGACCAGTGGTCGATGTAGTGGTTGTCGAAGCGCGAGCGGTCCTCGATGGACGTGTCGCCGCGCAGCCCGTGCACCTGCGCGAGCCCGGTGATGCCCACGGGCATCCGGTGGCGCGCCGCGTACCCGGGCAGGGTCTTGCTGAAGTTCGCGACGAAGTGCGGGCGTTCCGGCCGCGGCCCGACGAGGCTCATGTCGCCGCGCAGCACGTTCCACAGCTGCGGCAGCTCGTCGAGCGAGGTGCGGCGCAGCAGCCTGCCGACGGTGCTCATGCGGTGGTCGCCCGCGATGTTCCAGCGGGTGGCGGACTCGTGCTCGTCGGTGGGGCGCAGGGTGCGGAACTTCAGCAGGGTGAACAGGTGGCCGTCCTGCCCGACGCGCTCCTGCCTGAACAGCACGCCGGGGCCGTCGCACAGCCGCACGGCGAGCGCGCAGCCGAGCAGGACCGGCGAGACGGCGAGCAGCGCGGGCGCCGCGACGGCCATGTCGAGGCAGCGTTTCGCGCGTCTGCCGCGCCGGCGCGGCTCCGGCGCGTCGAGGCGCCGGCAGGCGAAGCCCCACAGGTGCTCGGGCATGCTCGGGCGCGGGGCCGCCGCCTCCCGGGCGTCGCCGACGAACAGCAGGCCGCACCCGTACGCGCGCAGCAGCGCGACGAGCTCGCCCATGCCGGCCCCGTCCCCCGCGCCGAAGGCGTCAGCGCCGACGAACACCGCCTCGGACACGCCGTTCACGACGACGGCGCGCTGGACGTCCTCGACGGACGCGAGCACCGGTGGCACTCCGCGCGTGTCCTGCTCGTCCGTGCCGGCGGCGGACGCGGCGGACGCGGCGCCGGAAGGCGCGTCGGCGGAGGGGTCCACGAGGCCCACGGGCCGCAGCCCGTACTCCGGGTGGCGCGCCAGCAGCGCGGCCACCGCGCGCGCCTGCGCGCCGCCGAGATCGGGAGAGCACACGCCTGAGGTCCAGCCAGCGGTGTATCGGGAGAGCCGGCGTCTGCTCGGGGAGGGGGGGGGGGGGGGGGGGGGGG
>NZ_JAGIQL010000322.1 GCF_017813245.1 Streptomyces montanisoli | reverse complement strand
AAAGCGTGAGCTCTTCCAATCTCGGCGGCCGGCGCCAGCTCGGCGCCCTCGACGGCGCCGGGGCGCGGCGTGGTGCGCCGCGCGCCGTAACGGCGGTGCACCGCTTGCTTGGTGACGCCGAGCGCCGAGCCCACGGCGTCCCAGGAGAAGCCGAGCGAGCGGTCGAAGTCCACCGCCGCCGTCACCAGCGTCTCGACGCTGTCCCTCAGCTCCTGGGCGAGGCGGACGGTGGGCGCCGGGGCCCGCCCGTAGACGACGAACCCCGTGGAGGAGCCCGTCCGCCTGGGCCGGTAGACGTTGCCCAACTGGGCTGTGAGGGTGCGCAGCGCGTCCACCTGGCGGCGTACGCGCTCGATGTCCCGCACCAACATGTGCAGGCTGGCACGGGCCTGGGCGTCGTGGGTTGCGTGGTCGGCCATGGACGAGCCTCTCGAACCGGCGTGGAAAAGGACGCGGGCCGTACCGGTGCGGCCCGCGGTGGTCAATCTCCCTTGACAACGCGGCACCTGGCGTGTGGTCACGCTGCGGGGGCGTACGGGCATATGCGCGGGGCGCGTGAGCCGCCGTGCGCCCCGGGGAGCCACCGTCTCCGCGCCCGCTCCCCGCGGCGCCCCGCACCGCGCCCGCGGGTGGATGCGCCATAAGCTGGCCGTGCCTGCGGGACGACCACCAGCGCGCCCGCTCCCACCACCTTCCGAGAGGCAGCACGCCACCGATGAAGCTCGTCTTCGCCGGCACCCCCGAGGTTGCCGTACCCGCCCTTGACGCCCTCATCGCCTCGGACCGGCACGAGGTCGCCGCCGTCGTGACACGCCCCGACGCGCCCTCGGGCCGCGGCCGCAGGCTCGTCGCGAGCCCGGTCGCCCAGCGTGCCGAGGAGGCGGGGATCGAGATCCTGCGGCCCGCGAAACCGCGCGACGCGGACTTCCTCGCCCGCCTGCGCGAGATCGCCCCGGACTGCTGCCCCGTCGTGGCCTACGGGGCCCTGCTGCCGCGCGTCGCCCTCGACGTGCCTGCGCACGGCTGGGTCAACCTGCACTTCTCGCTGCTGCCCGCGTGGCGCGGCGCGGCTCCCGTGCAGCACGCGGTGATGGCCGGCGACGCGGTCACGGGCGCGAGCACCTTCCAGATCGAGGAGGGCCTCGACTCGGGGCCCGTCTACGGCGTGGTCACCGAGGCCGTACGCCCCACCGACACCAGCGGTGACCTGCTGACCCGGCTCGCCTTCGCCGGCGCGGGCCTGCTCGCCGCCACCATGGACGGCATCGAGGACGGCACGCTCAAGGCGGCGCCGCAGCCCGCCGAGGGGGTCTCCCTCGCGCCGAAGCTCTCGGTCGAGGACGCCCAGGTGCACTGGGACGCGCCCGCGCTCCGCGTCGACCGCGTCGTGCGGGGCTGCACGCCCGCCCCCGGCGCGTGGACGGTGTTCCGCGGCGAGCGGCTCAAGCTCGTCCACGTGACACCCGCGCCGGGCCACGACGACCTCGCGCCCGGAGTCCTCGCCGTGGGCAAGAACAACGTGTACGCGGGCACGGGCTCGACCCCCGTCGAGCTCCTGTGGGTGCAGCCGCAGGGCAAGAAGCCGATGCGCGCCGCCGACTGGGCACGCGGCGTGCGGATCGCGCCGGGGGAGCGTGTCGGGGACGCCGGCTGAGCCGCCCACCGCCCCGGCGTACGCTGGGAAAACCGCAGACAGCGAAAGCCCCGACAGGGCGTCGCACATCCATACCTCCGGAGCACCTTTGAACGACCAGGCACCCCGCGGCAACGACCAGGCACCCCGCGGGCGCCGGCGGCCGGCACGCCAGGGCAAGCCCTACCGCCGTCCCAAGAAGGACTCCGCGCGCATCGTCGCGTTCGAGGCCCTGCGCGCCGTGGACGAGCGCGACGCGTACGCCAACCTCGTGCTGCCCCCGCTGCTGAGCAAGGCGCGCGAGCAGCCCGGCTTCGAGTCACGCGACGCGGCCCTCGCCACCGAACTCGTCTACGGCACCCTGCGCGGCCAGGGCACCTACGACGCCATCATCTCGGCCTGCGTCGACCGGCCGCTGCGCGAGGTCGACCCGCCCGTGCTCGACGTACTGTCCCTCGGCACGCACCAGCTGCTCGGCATGCGCATCCCCACCCACGCCGCCGTCTCGGCGAGTGTGGAGCTCGCGCGCGTCGTGCTCGGCGACGGGCGGGCGAAGTTCGTCAACGCCGTGCTGCGCAAGGTCTCCACGGCCGACCTGGACACCTGGCTCGAACGCGTTGCGCCGCCCTACGACGAGGACGCGGAGGACCATCTCGCCGTCGTCCACGCGCACCCGCGCTGGGTCGTCTCGGCCCTGTGGGACGCGCTGGGCGGCGGCAGGGCGGGCATCGAGGACCTGCTGGACGCGGACAACGAGCGTCCCGAGGTGACGCTCGTGGCCAGGCCGGGACGTGCCACGACGGACGAGCTGCTGGCCGAGGGCGCCCTGCCGGGCCGCTGGTCGCCGTACGCGGTCAGGCTCGCGGAGGGCGGCGAACCCGGCGCGCTCGACGCCGTGCGTGAGGCACGCGCGGGCGTCCAGGACGAGGGCAGCCAGCTGGTGGCGCTCGCCCTGGCGAACGCGCCGCTCGACGGCGACGACGCCCGCTGGCTCGACGCCTGCGCCGGCCCTGGCGGCAAGGCGGGCCTGCT
>NZ_JAGIQL010000321.1 GCF_017813245.1 Streptomyces montanisoli | reverse complement strand
GCGCCGCGGCCAGCGCGAGGCGCAGCCGCGCGCCGGGTGGGTCGTGCACCACGCCGTGTCGGGCGGCAGGTCGGTGCCTGTCGTCGAGCCGTGGCGGAGCATGCGGGGGAGGCCGAGCAGGGCGTGGAGCGTCACGTATCCATTGAACGGTGTGGCGGGCGCTCGCGGCCAGAGTCAACCTGTGACGTCCTTCGCACTCTGGCCCCCTGGACGCGCAGCACGCGGGCGTCGATCGCATACGGCGCGCGGCCGTCACGGACACGGCGCGCGGCCGTCGGAGCACGAGGCGTGGCCGCCGTGGGCCCCGCCGCCGTGTCCGCGCGTTGTGCCGCGACCGCGCCGCACCCACCGTAGGCTGCGCTTTATGTGCGGAATTGTGGGATATGCCGGTCCTCAGTCGGCGCTCGACGTGGTCATCGCGGGCCTGAAACGCCTCGAATACCGCGGTTACGACTCCGCGGGCGTCGCCGTGCTCGCCGGCGGCGACCTCCTCGCGGCGAAACGCGCCGGCAAGCTCGTCAACCTCGACAAGGCGCTCGCCGAGGCGCCGCTGCCCGCGGGGCCCGTCGGCATCGGGCACACCCGCTGGGCCACGCACGGCGCGCCCAACGACACCAACGCCCACCCGCACCTCGACAGCGCGGGCCGCGTCGCCGTCGTGCACAACGGGATCATCGAGAACTTCGCCGCGCTCCGCGCCGAGCTGGCCGGGCGCGGCCACGTTCTGGCGTCGCAGACGGACACCGAGGTCGTCTCGCACCTGCTCGCGGAGGCCTTCGAGGAGTGCGGCGGTCTCGCCGAGGCGATGCGCCGGGTGTGCCGGCGGCTGGACGGCGCGTTCACGCTGGTCGCCGTGCACGCGGACGTGCCCGGCGTGGTCGTCGGCGCACGCCGCGACTCGCCCCTCGTCGTCGGTGTCGGTGAGGGCGAGACGTTCCTCGCCTCCGATGTCGCCGCGTTCATCGCGCACACGCGCGACGCGATCGAGCTGGGCCAGGACCAGGTCGTCGAGGCCCGCCGCGACGGCGTCACCGTCACAGGCTTCGACGGCTCGCCCGCCGAGGTGCGCTCGTACCACGTCGACTGGGACGCGTCGGCGGCCGAGAAGGGCGGCTACGCGTCCTTCATGCTCAAGGAGATCGCCGAGCAGCCGAAGGCCGTCGCCGACACGCTGCTGGGCCGCGTAGACGGCGAGGGCACGCTCTCGCTCGACGAGGTGCGCATCCCGGCGGCCGTGCTGCGCGAGGTGGAGAAGGTCGTGGTCGTCGCCTGCGGCACCGCGTTCCACGCCGGGCTCATCGCCAAGTACGCGATCGAGCACTGGACGCGCGTGCCGTGCGAGGTCGAGCTCGCCAGCGAGTTCCGCTACCGCGACCCGATCCTCGACGCCCGCACGCTCGTGATCGCGATCTCCCAGTCGGGCGAGACGATGGACACGCTGATGGCGCTGCGGCACGCGCGCGAGCAGGGCGCCAAGGTTCTCGCCATCTGCAACACCAACGGCTCGACGATCCCGCGCGAGTCGGACGCCGTGCTGTACACGCACGCGGGCCCCGAGGTCGCCGTCGCCTCCACGAAGGCCTTCCTGACGCAGCTCGTCGCGTGCAACCTCGTCGCGCTCTACCTGGGGCAGGTGCGCGGCACCAAGTGGGGCGACGAGATCCGCGCCGTCGTGCGCGAACTGTCGCACGTCCCCGAGCAGGTGGGGCGCGTCCTGGAAACGATGGAGCCGGTACGTGAGCTGGCCAGGTCGCTCAGCGACAAGCCGACCGTGCTCTTCCTCGGCCGCCACGTCGGCTACCCGGTGGCGCTGGAGGGCGCCCTCAAGCTGAAGGAACTGGCGTACATGCACGCCGAGGGGTTCGCCGCGGGCGAGCTCAAGCACGGCCCGATCGCGCTGATCGAGCAGGACCTGCCGGTCGTCGTGGTCGTACCCTCGCCGCGCGGCCGGTCGGTGCTGCACGGCAAAATCGTCTCGAACATCCAGGAGATCAGGGCGCGTGGCGCCAGGACCGTGGTCATCGCCGAGGAGGGGGACGAGAGCGTGGTGCCGTACGCCGACCACCTCATTCGCGTGCCCGCCACGCCGACGCTGCTCCAGCCGCTGGTCGCCACGGTGCCGCTGCAGGTCTTCGCGTGCGAGCTGGCGACGGCGCGCGGCAACGACGTGGACCAGCCGCGCAACCTGGCGAAGTCCGTGACGGTGGAGTGAGACGAGGGGAGTTGGGGTGGCGTGATCATCGGGGTGGGGATCGACGTGGCGGAGATCGAGCGGTTCGAGCAGTCGCTGACACGCACCCCGCAGATGCGGGAACGCCTCTTCGTCCCATCGGAGTTGCTCCTGCCCGACGGGGAGCGCAGGGGCGTCGCGTCGCTCGCCGCCCGGTTCGCGGCCAAGGAGGCGCTGGCGAAGGCGCTCGGCGCGCCCGGCGGCCTGCGCTGGACGGACGCGGAGGTGTACGTGGAGGACAGCGGCAGGCCGCGGCTGCGCGTGAGCGGCACGGTCGCCGCGCGCGCGGCCGAACTCGGCGTGCGCGCCTGGCACGTCTCGCTCAGCCACGACGCGGGAGTGGCGTCCGCCGTCGTCATCGCGGAGGGTTGAGACCATGCGGACTGCTTACGACGTGGAGACGGTCAGGACCGCCGAGCGCGAGCTGATGGCGCGGCTGCCCGACGGCACGCTGATGGCGCGCGCGGCGGCCGGCCTCGCGGCCGTGTGCGCGGGGCTGAGGACGGG
>NZ_JAGIQL010000320.1 GCF_017813245.1 Streptomyces montanisoli | reverse complement strand
CCCCCCCCCCCCCCCCCCCCCCCCCCCCCCCCCCCCCCCCCCCCCCCCCCCCCCCCCCCCCCCCCCCCCCCCCCCCCCCCCCTTTCTCCAAGCAGAAGAGGGTATACGAAATACATCGGAGACAGGAGTACAGACGTGTGCTCAACCAATCAAGGGGCACAGGCGCGGGGCCGGCGCGGACGCGGCACAAGCGGCATGGGCGGAGTCGCGGCGGCCTGGCCGGGCCGAAGCGCCCGGCCAGGCCGCGCTTGCTCGGGCGTCATCTTGTCGTCACCGTCGGTTCAGACAGCCTTGCGATCCTCGCTGGATGCAGCCCGCTGTGCCCCACACCCACACGGCAGGAACCCCGCCGTCCCCGCATGCTCCGGGACGCCCGTATCCGCTTCCGCGCGGAAGAATGGGGACATGAGTCAGCAGCCCGCCGAGGTTCCGGACCAGCAGCTCCTGCCCCCCACCGCGAGCACCGCGCGCACGCGGCGCAAGGCGCGTACGTCCACGCCCGAGCCGTCCGTGGGGTTCATCGCCGCGCACCGGCCGTACGCCGTCACGGGCTCCGTCTCCGACCTGGAGCCCGACCTCGACTCGGACCTCGACGCCTACGAGGAGGCCGGCGCCCCCGACGGGGCTGACGCGCTGCCGCGCGGGCGCTTCCTCGACCGCGAGCGCAGCTGGCTCGCCTTCAACGAGCGGGTGCTCGAACTCGCCGAGGACCCGGCCACGCCCCTGCTGGAGCGTGCGAACTTCCTCGCGATCTTCGCGTCCAACCTGGACGAGTTCTTCATGGTGCGCGTCGCGGGACTCAAGCGCCGCATCGCCACCGGCGTGGCCACCCGGTCCGCCTCTGGCCTGCAGCCGCGCGAGGTGCTCGACCTGATCTGGACGCGCTCCCGCGAGCTCATGGCCCGGCACGCCGCCTGCTACCAGCAGGACGTCGCCCCCGCGCTCGGCGACGAGGGCATCCACCTCGTCCGCTGGCCCGAGCTGAGCGAGACGGAGCAGGCACGCCTGTTCACGCTCTTCCGCCGGCAGATCTTCCCCGTCCTCACCCCGCTCGCCGTCGACCCGGCCCACCCGTTCCCGTACATCTCCGGGCTCTCGCTGAACCTCGCGGTCGTCGTGCGCAACCCGGTCAGCGGCCACCGCCACTTCGCGCGCGTCAAGGTGCCGCCCCTGCTCTCCCGCTTCCTGGAGGCCTCCCCCGGGCGGTACGTGCCGCTGGAGGACGTCATAGCCGCCCACCTCGAAGAGCTGTTCCCCGGCATGGAGGTGCTCGCGCACCACATGTTCCGGGTCACGCGCAACGAGGACCTGGAGGTCGAGGAGGACGACGCCGAGAACCTGCTCAAGGCCCTGGAGAAGGAGCTGATGCGGCGCCGCTTCGGGCCGCCGGTGCGCCTGGAGGTCGAGGAGTCCATCGACCCGTACGTGCTCGACCTGCTGGTGCGTGAGCTGAAGGTGTCCGAGGCCGAGGTGTATCCGCTGCCCGGGCTGCTCGACCTGACGGCGCTGTTCGGCGTGGCGTCGCTCGACCGGCCCGAGCTGCTGTTCCCGCGGTTCATCGCGGGCACGCACCGCGACCTCGCTGAGGTCGAGTCCGCGTCCGCGCCCGACATCTTCGCGGCGGTGCGCGAGCGCGACGTCCTGCTGCACCACCCGTACGACTCGTTCTCGACCTCCGTGCAGGCCTTCCTGGAGCAGGCCGCCGCCGACCCCGATGTCCTCGCGATCAAGCAGACGCTCTACCGGACGTCCGGCGACTCGCCCATCGTGGACGCGCTGATCGACGCGGCCGAGTCGGGCAAGCAGGTACTCGTCCTCGTCGAGATCAAGGCGCGCTTCGACGAGCAGGCCAACATCAAGTGGGCGCGCAAGCTCGAAGAGGCCGGCTGCCACGTCGTGTACGGCCTCGTGGGCCTGAAGACCCACTGCAAGCTGTCGCTCGTGGTACGGCAGGAGGGCGACGTCCTGCGTCGCTACAGCCACGTCGGCACCGGCAACTACCACCCGAAGACGGCGCGGCTGTACGAGGACCTCGGCCTGCTCACCGCCGACCCGCAGGTGGGCGCCGACCTGTCCGACCTGTTCAACCGCCTCTCCGGCTACTCGCGCCGCGAGACCTACCGGCGGCTCCTCGTCGCGCCGAGGTCCCTGCGCGACGGCCTGATCTCCCGGATCGGCAAGGAGACCGCGCACCACCGCGCCGGACGGCCCGCGTACATCAAGATCAAGGTCAACTCGATGGTGGACGAGGCCGTCATCGACGCCCTGTACCGGGCGTCGCAGGCCGGGGTGCCCGTGGACATCTGGGTACGGGGCATCTGCGCGCTGCGGCCCGACGTGCCGGGCCTGTCCGAGAACATCCGTGTGCGGTCCGTGCTCGGACGCTTCCTCGAGCACTCCCGGGTCTTCGCCTTCTGCAACGGCGGCGAGCCGGAGGTGTGGCTCGGCAGCGCCGACATGATGCACCGCAACCTCGACCGCCGCATCGAGGCCCTGGTGCGGGTCACCGACCCCGCCCACCGCGCGGCGCTGACCCGGCTGCTGGACACCGGCGTGTCCGACGAGACCTCGTCGTGGCACCTCGGCGCGGACGGCCAGTGGACGCGCCACGCGACGGACACGGAGGGGCAGCCGCTGCGGCACGTACAGGAAGCGCTCATCGACGCCCGGAGGCGCCGGCGTGCGGCACCATGAGGCCGGGACCGCCCGGCTGACGGCGGGGGACACACGGATGGCGGGGCACGCGGGGGCGGCCGGGGACGCCGGGGCGCGGGACACGTCGGCGGCGGGGGGCGCGGGGGCGGCCGCACGACCCCTTGAAGAAGGGCGAGGCGCCGGAGACGCCGGCGGACGGCGAGGACCGCACGGACGACG
>NZ_JAGIQL010000319.1 GCF_017813245.1 Streptomyces montanisoli | reverse complement strand
CTCCCCGCCCCCTGGCCCCGCGCCCCTGTCCCCGCCCACGCCCGCCCCGGGCCAGCCCTCGCCTCTGCCACGCCCGGCCCGCCCCGTCCGGCGACTCAAACCAGGTGCGCACCCTGGCCAAGCGACGGCCCGCCCGGGCCAGGCGCGCGCCCGTGCCAAACACGGCCCGTGCCTGGCGAAGGCGGCCCCCCGGGCCGAACGACGGCTCAAGCCGGGCGGCACGCCCGTGCCAAACGAGGCCCGTGCCAAACGAGGCGACGCCCGGGCCGGACGACGGCCCAAGCCAGGTGGCGCGCCCCGGCCAAACGCGACCCGGGCCAGGTGGCGTCTCAAGCAAGCACGGGCCCGCAAGCGAGACAGCACCCGGGCCGGACGACGGCCCAAGCCGGGCGGCGCGCCCGGGCCAAGCACGACCCGTGCTGCGCGCGACCCGGCAGGCGAGGCGACGCCCGTGCCAAGCGACGGCCCCAGCAAGCACGGGCCCGCAAGCGAGACAGCGCCCGGGCCGGACGACGGCCCAAGCCGGGCGGCGCGCCCGGGCCGGGCGCGGCTCAGGGCGGGCGCGGCTCAGGGCGGGCGCGGCTCGGGGCGGGCGCTGTGTCGCGGTTACGTGCGTGGGATCTTGCTGCCGTAGTCCACGAGCTGGTCCTTCGACGGCGGCTTCAGCGCGACGGCCTTGCCCCAGTCCTTGAGCGTCACCGTCCCCGCCCCGCCGCCCCGCACCAGTCGCAGCGGATAGGGCTTGCCCTCCAGGGACACGTTCAGCGTGCCGCCCTTCGCGTCGTCGCCGCCCGTGACCTCGATGGTCCTCACGCCGTCCAGGGTCTTCCTGTCGCCCTTGGCGGGCGTGCCGCCGAGCGCGAGGAGGCCGTCCAGCAGCGCCTGCATGTCCGTGAAGCCCCGCAGCCGCTTGTACGCCGGGTCGTCGGCGGGGACCTTGACGTACTTGCCACCCAGCTTGTCCGCGACCTCGCCGCCGCCCGCGGCGCCACCGCCGCCCCCGGCGGAGGCGGCCGGCGTGGGGCTCGTCCCGTCCGCCGCCTGGTGCCAGAACGCGTCCGAGCCCTTGAGGTAGAGCGCGTCGGCCACCCGCAGCAGCGTGAAGGTGGTCTTGTGCGACGCGACCGACCCCGTCGCGCCGTTCTTGGTGAGCCGCATGTCCAGCATGTACGTCTGGCCGCTCGTGACGAGCGCCCCCGAGACCCGCACCGCGGTCGCCGCGTCCACCGCCGTGCGCGCCTTCTGCTCGATCTGACGTGCCGAGAGCTTGCCCACACCGTTCGTGCCGGCGTCGGGGTCCCCGCACCCGGCCGCCGCCCCCGCCAGCGCGGCGCAGAGCGCGGCGCAGGCCACGAATCGGCTGGGACGGCGGTGCGGGAGGGTCACGGACACACAGGCCTCTTCACGTGTGGGGGGCACGGCAGACCGCAGCGTACCGGTGGCGCGTGCGGCCGCGTTCCGCCCCTCGACGAGGGTCACACGCGTCCGCCGGGGCGCGCGGGGCGCCCACGGGCTAGCCTGATCACGACGCGGGCGACGGCATCGAGGAGGCGCGCGACATGGCCGGAGGCGCCCCAAGGATCTTCGTGTCCCACCTCGCGGGCGTGCCCGTGTTCGACCCGCAGGGCGATCCGGTCGGCCGGGTGCGCGACCTGGTCGCGATGTTGCGCGTCGGCACCATGCCGCCGCGCCTCGTCGGCCTCGTCGTCGAGGTGGCCAGCAGACGGCGGATCTTCCTGCCGATGACCCGCGTCACGGACATCGCGTCCGGTCAGATCATCAGCACGGGCGTCGTGAACGTGCGCCGCTTCGAGCAGCGGCCCACGGAGCGGCTGATCTTCGGCGAGATGCTGGACCGGCGAGTGCGGATGGTGGAGGACGGCGCCGAGGTCACCGTCCTCGACGTGGCGGTGCAGCAGCTGCCCGCCCGCCGCGACTGGGAGGTCGCCAAGGTGTTCGTGCGCCGCGGTGGGCGCGGCGGCGCGCTGCGGCGGCGCAAGGACGCGTTCACGGCCGACTGGTCGGACGTCACCGGATTCTCCCTGGAGGAGGAGGGCCAGGGCGCGGAGAACCTCGTCGCGACGTTCGAGACGCTGCGCCCCGTCGAACTCGCCAACGTGCTGCACAACCTGACGGAGAAGCGGCGCGCCGAGGTGGCCGCGGTCCTCGACGACGACCGCCTCGCGGACGTCCTGGAGGAGCTGCCGGACGACGACCAGGTGGAGATCCTCGGCAAGCTGGAGGACGAGCGCGCCGCCGACGTCCTGGAGGCGATGGACCCGGACGACGCGGCCGACCTGCTGTCCGAGCTGCCCGAGGACGACAAGGAGCGGCTGCTCGCGCTGATGCAGCCGCGCGACGCGGCCGACGTGCGGCGGCTGCTGGCGTACGAGGAGCGCACCGCGGGCGGCCTGATGACGACGGAGCCCATCGTGCTGCGGCCCGACGCGACGGTGGCGGACGCCCTCGCGCGCGTACGGGTACGCGACCTGTCACCGGCGCTGGCCGCGCAGGTGTACGTGTGCCGCCCGCCGGAGGACACGCCGACGGGCATGTACCTCGGGACGATCCACTTCCAGCGGCTGCTGCGCGAGCCGCCGTTCACGATGGTCGGGTCCGTCGTGGACAGCGACCTGCCGCCGCTGGCTCCTGACACGCCGCTGCCCGCCGTGACCAGCCATCTCGCCGCGTACAACATGGTGTCGGCCGCGGTCGTGGACGCCGGCGGTTCGCTGCTCGGCGCGGTCACGGTGGACGACGTGCTCGACCACCTGCTGCCCGACGACTGGCGGGAGACCGGCTTCCACGGCATGGAGGGGGCTACGGCGCGTGGCGAGTGACCAGCGCGGGGACGGCAAGGGCGGCGGCGCACCGCGCCCGCACGGCGCGACGGCGGTGCGCGGCGAGGGCGGCGGCAGGCGCGAGGCACGCAGGC
>NZ_JAGIQL010000032.1 GCF_017813245.1 Streptomyces montanisoli | reverse complement strand
AGGCGGTGGCCGCGCTGCTCGCCGCGGCACAGCCGGCGCAGGCGAGGACGGCGATCGAGCGGCTGCCCGCGGACGTGCGGGCACGCGGCGCGTTCCGGCTCGCGGAGGCGGAACTGCTGCTGGCGGAGGGGTGGCGGCAGGCGGCGAGGGAGGTCTTCGACGCGGGGTTCGAGGTGGCCGACCTCAGGGAGGGCGCCGAGGCGCTCGGCGAGCTGTGGCGGCGGGTGGCCGGCGAGCCGCTGCCGGCCGCGTACGACTTCCGCATGCGCCCGGCCACGAACTGAGACGGGGGCGCCCGGGTATTGACTTTCTATTCATGAAACGGAACTCTGCATGACTATATGCAGAAGGCGAGCGGAAGAATGGAGAGACCCGTGGCGGACTCCCTGGTCGAGCGGCGATCCATCGACGTCGTGCCGGACGAGGAACGCCACGGCACGGCGTTCTCGCAATTCACGCTCTGGCTCGGGGCCAACCTCCAGATCACCACCGTGGTCACCGGCGGCCTCGCCGTGATCTTCGGCGGCGACGTGGTCTGGTCGATCGCCGGGCTCCTCGCCGGCAACCTGCTCGGCGGCGCCGTGATGGCGCTGCACTCCGCGCAGGGGCCCCGCCTCGGACTGCCGCAGATGATCTCCTCCCGCGCCCAGTTCGGCGTCAAGGGCGCGGTGGTGCCGCTGGTGCTCGTCGTCGTCATGTACATCGGCTTCTTCGCCAGCGGCACGGTGCTGGCCGGGCAGGCCGTGGGCAAGCTCACCCACCTCGGCCCGGTGGCCGGCATCGTGATCTTCGCGGTCGTCACGGCGGTGATGGCGATCGTCGGCTACCGGATCATCCACACGCTCGGCCGGGTCGCGAGCATCGTGTGCGCGCTGGCCTTCGTCTACCTCGGCATCCGCCTGCTCCACCGGATCGACGTCACGACCGTCCTGCACGACGACCACTTCAAGCTGCCGATGTTCCTGCTGGCCATGGCGCTCGCCGCGTCCTGGCAGCTCGCGTTCGGGCCGTACGTTGCGGACTACTCGCGCTACCTGCCCCGCACCACCAGCGGGAAGGCCACCTTCTGGTGGACGCTCGGCGGCACCGCGCTCGGCTCCCAGTGGTCGATGACCTTCGGCGTGCTGGTGGCCGCGACCGCGGGCAACGCCTTCGTGGACGACCAGGTCGGCTACGTGGTGGGGCTCGGCGGTACCGGCGCGATCGCCGCGTTCCTCTACTTCGCGATCGCCCTCGGCAAGCTGACCATCAACGTGCTCAACACGTACGGCGGCTTCATGTCGATCGTCACCAGCGTGAGCGGCTTTCGCGGGCAGCGGGTGCTCTCGCAGCGCGGCCGCGGCGCGTACATCGCCTGCATCATGGTCGCGGGCACGGCCGTCGCGCTCCTCGGGCGCAACTCGTTCCTCGACTCGTTCGCCGACTTCCTGCTCTTCCTGCTGACGTTCTTCACGCCGTGGTCCGCGATCAACCTCGTCGACTACTACCTGATCTCGCGCGAGCGCTACGACATCCCCGCGCTCACCGACCCCGACGGCCGGTACGGCGGCTGGCGCGCCGTCGCGCTGATCACGTACGCCGTCGGCCTCGCCGCGCAGTTCCCGTTCCTGTCGACGAGCTTCTACACCGGCCCGCTGGTGGGACCGCTGGGCGGCGCGGACATCTCCTGGATCGCCGGCCTGATCGTCCCCGCCGTGCTCTACGGGCTTCTGGCGCGGCGCCGCGGCCCCGGCGCTACGGCTGAGGCTGCCGGTCCACGTACTCGAACACCGCGCCGTCAGGGTGCAGGGCGATGATGTTCCGCCCCGCCGGGCTGTTCACCGGGCCCACCAGGACCTGACCGCCGCCCTGCTGCACGGTGGCCGCCGTGTCCGCCACGTCCTTGACCGCGATCGTCGCGCTCACCCTGCGCAGCACGTCGATCTCCGCCGGCGGCCCGCTCATCAGCAGGAAGCAGCCGACCGCGGCGACGGACACACCCCCGCGCTCCGAGCGCATCGCCCGCGCGCCGGTGAGGCGTTCGTAGAACACCACGGCCCGGTCCAGGTCGTCGACGTAGATGCGCAGCGTGGTCCCGAGGATCTCCATGCGGGCCAGGTTAGTTGGAGATCGCCCCCCTCACACCAGGCAGCGCAGCTCCACGTGCGCGCAGACGAAGCAGGCGTCCGGTGACTCGCCCCAGGCGCGCCACGCCCGAGCGATCCGCGCCAGCTGCTCGCGTGTGCCCTCGCCGGTGGCCTCCACCCGGTCCGCGTAGGCGGGCGCCAGGGTGCGGTCCGCCCACAGCCCGCTCCACCAGGCGCGCTCGCCGGCGCTCGCGTAGAACCACGTCGAGGCCGACGGTGCGATGTCCGCGAACCCGGCCTCGCGCGCCCAGGACAGCAGGCGGCGCCCGGCGTCGGGCTCGCCCCCGTTGGCCCTGGCCACCCTGCGGTACAGGTCGAGCCACTCGTCGAGGCCGGGCGGCTGCGGGTACCAGCTGAACCCGCCGTAGTCCGCGTCGCGCACGGCGACGACGCCGCCCGGCCTGCACACGCGGCGCATCTCGCGCAGCGCCTGCACGGGGTCGCCCACGTGCTGGAGCACCTGGTGCGCGTGCACGACGTCGAACGAGTCGTCCGGGAAGTCGAGGCCGTGGACGTCCGCGACCGCGAACCTGACGTTCTCCAGGCCCGCGTCCGCGACCGTGGCGCGTGCCGCCGCCAGCACGTCGGCCGACGCGTCGACGGCCGTCACCGTGCCGGGCGCGACGAGCGCCGCCAGGTCGGCGGTGATGGTGCCGGGGCCGCACCCGACGTCCAGCAGCTCCTGCCCGGCCCCGAGTTCGGGCAGGAGGTACGCGGCCGAGTTCTCCGCCGTGCGCCAGCGGTGCGAGCGCAGCACGGACTCGTGGTGCCCATGGGTGTACACGGCGGTCTCTCTGGCCATCGGACAGCTCCCCTTGTCGCGCGGTCGCGTGATGCTGCCACCGTAGGGCCGTTCTGGATGGCGAGACAGAACGTTTCAAAATGCGGACACCAAAGTGCGGACGCCCTAGAAGGCGGACGCCGCCAGGACCTGCGGACGGTAGACCGTCAGCGCCTCCACCGCCTTGTCGAGCACCAGCTCCTCCGGCGCCGCGGCCACCTCGCCGTCGTACGCCAGGGACGTGCCGGGCGCGAGCCCGCCGATCCGCACCCGCCGCATCCGCTCCGCCGCGTGCACGGGCGACTTGCTCAGCGGCCCGGACAGCGCCGCCGCGAGCAGCCTGAGGCCCGGCAGCCGCCCGCCGTGCACGATCCGCACGTCGAGCAGCCCGTCGGCCAGGTCGTGCCTGCGCCCGGGCGTCGGCCCCATCCGCTGGTAGATGTTGTTCCCCGCGAACAGCAGCCACAGCGACCGGTGCTCGCCCTCGAACTCGGCCCGCAGCTGGTGCGCGCCCCGCAGCGTCTCCAGCGCTGCGAGCACGCCGGCGGGCCAGCCGCCGATGCGCGGCGCCCAGCGCTCGCGCACCCGCACCAGCTCCGGGTAGACGCCCAGGCTGAACGTGTTGAGGAAGTAGCCGTGCGCCGCGCCGCCGGGACCCGGCGTGAAGCGTCCGAGGTCCACCCGTACCGCGTCACCCTCCGCCAGCGCACGGCACGTGTCGTGCGGCGACTCTATGCCCAGGTCGTACGCGAAGTGGTTGAGCGTGCCGCCGGGGAACACCGCGAGCGGCACCCGGTGCCGCACGGCGACCGCTGCCGCTCGGTTGACGGTGCCGTCGCCGCCGAGCACGCCGAGCGCACGGCAGCGGCCCGCCGCCTTCTCCAGCTCCCCGTCCACCTCCTCGGGCGCGCACTCGACGAGCTCCGCACGCGGCAGCGCGTCCGCCACCAGCGACGCCAGCTCCGACGACCCCGACGACCGGTTCACCACGACCACCACGCCCTCGCCGCCCGGCAGCCGCGGCGCCTGTGCGAACGGCCTGCCGGGCGAGGGCATCTGGGAGCGCGTCGGCACGAGGCCGCGCACGGCGAGCGCGGCGCCCACGCCGAGCGCGGCGCCCGCCACCACGTCGCTCGGGTAGTGCACGCCCGTGTAGATCCGGGAGAACGCGACGGACGCGGCCACCGGCGCCACCACCGCGCCCCACCCCTTGGACTCCAGTGCCACGCCTGCCGCGAAGGCCGCGGCCGACGCCGCGTGCCCCGAGGGGAACGACGTCGTCACGGGCTGCCGGCTCAGCCTGCGTATCACCGGCACCTGGTCGAGTCCCGGCCGCTCGCGCCGCGCCGCGTGCTTGATCACCGTGTTGACCGTCGCCGAGGCGAGCGTGAGTGACGCGAGCCCGCGCGCGGCCGCCCTGCGCGAGCGCGCCCCGCTGCCCAGTGCCGCGATGCCGGCCGCCGCGCCGAGCCACAGCAGCCCGTGGTTGGCCGCCGTGCTCAGCCGCGGCAGGACCGGCTCGGCGCCGGGCCAGTGCCGCGTGGCGGCGAACCGGAAGACTCGCCTGTCCGCATCCGCGAGCAGGCTCGCGAGCCGTGAAGTGTCTGCCATGGGCGTCCGTCTACCCCGAGCACGGCCGGGTAGCCCGGCGTGCACCGGGGGCGCCACGTGGGTAGCAGGGAAGCGGGGCGCAACCCGGTGGGACTTTCCGAGGAGCAGGTCATACCGAATCTCTATATAAAGGTCATATGGCCTCAATGGCGGGGCGATGGCGGGCGGTCGCGGGCCACGGCCCGGGTCAACCCCGCGCGGGCGTCCGGAGTCCGACACCACGGGGACCGGCCGAAACCGCCGCATGCGGCCCCGCCGCTGAGCACACCGGCCGCCGCCCCGCCGCCCGCCGTGGCGCGACGGCCAGAACGACCGCACGGAACGGAGTCCTCGTGAAGGAGACGACCCACCGGCACGAACAGCGCCCCCGCCACGCGGTCGGGGACGCCGCGGTACGCACGGGAGAGCGGCCGCCGGCCCCGCGCCCGATCGGCGAGCACCGCCGCCACTGGCCCAGATCCTTCGCCGACCGGCTCACCGCCCCGCTCCCCGGCGTCGTGCAGTACGCCCGTTTCGTCAGGGACGGGGCAGTGCGCCCGGGCCGCGACGGCCTGCGCGACATCCCGCGCCTGCCGTTCGCCCCTGCCCCGCTGCCCCCCACGGGCGCCGGCGACCTCTCCGTCACGTGGGCCGGCCACGCCAGCTGGATCGTGCGCATAGCCGGGCTCACGATCCTCACCGACCCCGTCTGGTCGCGGCGCATCCTCGCCACGCCCGCCCGCGTCACGCCCGTCGGCGTCCGCTGGGAGGACCTGCCGCCCATCGACGCCGTCGTCATCAGCCACAACCACTACGACCACCTCGACACGCCCACCCTGCGGCGCCTGCCGCGCCACACCCCGCTGTTCGTGCCCGCGGGGCTCGGCCGCTGGTGCAGGCGGCGCCGGTTCGCCCGCGTCACCGAGCTCGACTGGTGGGAGGGCGCCGAGCTGCGCGGCGCCGGCGGCAGGACCGTGCGGTTCGACTTCGTCCCCGCGCACCACTGGTCCAAGCGTTCCCTGACCGACACCTGCCGCAGCCTGTGGGGCGGCTGGGTGATCAGCGACTCCGACGGGGCCCGCGTCCACTTCGCGGGCGACTCCGGGTACGGCGACTGGTTCGCCCAGATCGGCCGCCGCCACCCCGGCATCGACGTGGCACTGCTGCCCATCGGCGCCTACGAGCCGCGCTGGTGGCTGCGCGCCGAGCACATGGACCCGGAAGAGGCGGTCCAGGCCTGCCAGGACCTCGGCGCGGCGCGCATGGCCCCCATGCACTGGGCCACCTTCGTCCTCTCCTCCGAGCCCGTGCTCGAACCCCTGACGCGCGTGCGCGCGGCCTGGGAGCGCACCGGCCGCCCGCGCGACGAGCTCTGGGACCTGCCGATCGGCGCGTCTCGCGTCCTCACCGTCAGGCCCACCGCCCGGGCGGCCTGAGCCGCCGCACGCACGTCAGGGGCCTCAGGCGCGCCGGCCCCTGCCCTCCTCCCGGGTGTCCGCCGCCCCGCCCGTGCCTGCGGAAGGCGCCGTGGACGGCCGCACCCTGCGCCAGAGCGCCGGTGCGGCGGCGAACACCACGGTGAGGCCCACCGCGGTGGCCACGCCCTGCCAGGGGCGCGGGAACAGCGAGCCGCCCAGGATGCCGATGAGCTGGTACGTCGCCGCCCAGGTCAGGCACGCCCAGACGTCGCCGCGCGCGAACGAGCGCATCGGCCACTTCGCCAGCAGGCACGCCAGCATCACCGGGATCCGCCCGGCGGGCACCAGGCGCGACAGGACCAGCACCGCCACGCCGTGGTCGGCGAGCTTCTCCTGCGCCTGGGCGAGCTTGTCGGGCGGCGCGTGGTCGCGCAGCTTCGCCAGCCATTTGGAGCCGTTCTTCGAGCCGACCCCGCGCCGGCCCAGCCAGTACAGCGCCATGTCGCCGAGGAACGCGGCGGCCGACGCCACCAGGAACGTATAGAGCATGCCGAGCGGATCCGACTGATGGAACGCCACCACCGCCGCCGAGCTGACCACCGCGCCCGTCGGCACCACCGGCACCAGGGCTCCCAGCGCCACCAGGAGGAACACGGAGGGGTAGCCGACCGCTTGCTGCGTCGACTCGCCGGGTATCCGCGGCGCGACCGTGAGGGCGTGCGCCAGCAGCTGGCCGGTGCTCATGGCGCCACCCGCGTCCGCGCGCTCTCGCCGTGGTGCAGCAGGTGCACCGTGACGCCGGGTGCGGCGAGCTCCGCCTCGCGCACGAACTCGGTGCCCGGCGTGTGGAACTCGTGCGGGCGCACGCCGTCGAAGCCGATCGGCCAGTACGTGCCGTAGTGCACGGGCACCGCGTCGGCGGGGGCCAGCCGGGCCAGCGCCTGCGCGGCGCGCACCGGGTCGAGGTGGTCGGAGCCGAGTCCTGGCCCCCAGCCGCCGACCGGAAGCAGCGCCACGTCCACGAGGCCGACCGCCTCGGCCATGCCGTCGAACAGCCCCGTGTCGCCCGCGAAGTACGTGCGCGACTGCCCGCTGATCACGTAGCCGAGGGCGGGGGAGAGGTGCGGGCCCACCGGCAGCCGCCTGCCGTCGTGGTGCGCGGGTACCACCCGCACCCGCACGGGACCGACCGCCACCTCGTCGCCCGGCGCCACCTCCCTGATGCGCAGACCGCGCGGGTTCCTGCGGGCGTCCAGCCGCCGCAGCGCGGGCACGGAGCGCACGGCGCCACGCGGCACCACCAGCAGCGTGCCGGGGCTGAGCCGGGCGAGGGAGCGCACGTGCAGGTGGTCGGAGTGCAGGTGAGAGATGAGCACCGCGTCGGCCACCGCCGCGTCCGCCGTCGGCAGCGCGCCCTGCCTGCGCCGCAGGTGGGCGAAGCGGCGCACGAACAGCGGGTCGGTCAGCAGCCGCACCCCCGAGTCCTCGACCGTGCAGGTGGCATGACCCCACCAGGTGATGACGGCTCCCACGGGCGACCTCGGCTTCTTCTGTGCGGGCACGGCGGACGTGGCCCTCAGCGTACGAGGCCGCTGTGTCACCCTGGGGCCGAGCCCGTCGGAGCAGCCGTGGGCCGGACGGAGGTGCACGGGCCGTGGCGCAGCGAGGCCGATGGCGTACGGCGGGCAGGGCGCTGCTGCGCGTCGTCACGGTATGGGCCGTGTCCACGCTCACGATGCTCGCGCTCGCCGGGATCCTGCCCGACTTCAGGCTCCAGTCGTCCGACGGCGACAGCGCCACCAGGACCGCGATGACCGCCGCCTGGGGCGCGGGCGCGTTCGGGCTGCTCAGCGCCCTGGTGTGGCCGCTGCTCGTGCGGGCGCTGCTGCTGGTGCCCGCTCTCCTGCTGGGCCTGCTCGTCTTCTTCCTCAACGGCTCGCTGCTGCTGGTCGCGCTGGGGCTGATCCCTGACGGGCGCGGCGATGCGGGCCCCGAGACGGCCGTGGTCGTCGCGGCGGTGATGTCGGCGGTCGCCTCGGCCACCTCCACCGCGCTCGCCGCGGGCGACGAGGGCGCGTACCCCCGCAGGCTCTCCCGCGCCGCCGGCCGGCGCAGACGCAGGAGCGGCGAGCTCTGCGGCGAGGGCGGCCCGCCCGGCACCGTCTTCGTCCAGCTCGACGGCGTCGGCCACCAGGTGCTGGTGGAGGCGCTGGCCGCGGGGCTGCTGCCGCACATCGCCGCGTGGCTCGGCCCGGGAGGCACGCACCGGCTCACCGCCTGGCGCACCGACTGGTCGAGCCAGACCGGCGCCAGCCAGCTCGCCATCCTGCACGGCACCAACCACGACGTGCCCGCCTTCCGCTGGTACGAGAAGGACACCGGCAGGACGATGGTCAGCAACCGCCCGGCCAGCGCCGTCGAGCTGCAGCGCCGCGCCGTGCGGCGCACCGGCGACGGCGGGCTGCTCACCGTCGACGGCGCGAGCCGCGGCAACCTGTTCAGCGGCGGCGCCGACCAGCTCGCCCTCGTACTGTCCATGGCCGCGCGGCGCGGCCGCTCCAACCGCTCGCGCGCCGGGTACTTCGCGTACTTCCGCGACCCCGCGTTCGCCGTGCGCACGGCCGTGTCGTTCGCCGTCGAGGTCGGGCGGGAGATCTGCCAGTCCACGCGTGCCCGGCTGCGCCACGTACGTCCCAGGGTCGGCCGCGGCGGGCTCTACCCGATGATCCGGGCCTTCGCGACCGTCGTGGAGCGCGACGTCGTCGTCGCGGCCGTGATGGACGACATCCTCGCGGGCCGGGCCGCCGTCTACGCGGACTTCGTCGCCTACGACGAGGTCGCCCACCACTCGGGCCCGCGCAGCAGGGACGCGCTGCGCGTGCTCGCCCGGCTCGACCGGTGCGTCGCCACGATCGCGCGTACCGCCGGCTACGCGCCGCGCGACTACCACCTCGTCCTGCTCTCCGACCACGGCCAGAGCGCGGGCGAGACCTTCGAGTCGGTGTACGGCCTGACGCTCAGGGACCTGGTGCGAGCCGGCTGCGGCCTGCCCGTGCCGCGCAGGGCCGAGCGCACCAGGAGCGGCGCCGAGGCGCGCTATGCCGCACGCCACGCCGTGCGCACCGCCCTGCACAGGCCCGTGGGCGAGGGCACGACGGAGGAGGGCGCGGCCGCCGACACGGACCCGGTCGTGCTGGCATCGGGCAACCTCGGCCTCGTCTCGTTCCCCGACGTGCCGGGGCGGATGAGCCGCGAGCAGATCGACGGGCGCCACCCCGCGCTGCTGCGCACGCTCGCCGACCACCCGGGGATCGGCTTCCTGCTGGTGCGCAGCGAGGAGCACGGCGCGCTGGTGCTCGGCCGGGGCGGCGCCGAGGTGCCGCTCGCCGGGCTCGCCGACGGCCGGGGACCACTGGCGGGGTTCGGCCCCGGCGCCGCGGACGCGATCCGGCGCACCGACACCTTCCCGCACGCGGCGGACATCATGGTCAACTCGGTGTACGACCCGGACACCGGGCGCGTGCACGCCTTCGAGGAGCAGATCGGCTCCCACGGCGGACTCGGCGGCGAGCAGTCCCACGCCTTCCTCATCTCGCCCCGCGCGCTGTCCCCGGCGGTCCCCGCGGGGGACACCACGGGACTCGTCGGCGCCGAGCAGGTGCACCGGGTGCTGCGGCGCTGGCTGGGCGAGTGCACCGGGCCCCAGGTGCCGCTGCCGGTGGCGCGCACGGGCGCGGATCAGCCGGCGGCCGACGGCCGGACGGCCCCCGCCGGGCCCGCAGTACCCGCCGTACCCGCCGTACCCGCCGTACCCGCCGACCGAGGAGAGAACGGACGCCCCGTGGGGAAGCAATGAGAGCGGAGGGGGCGTGGGCACGGCGGCCCGCGGCCCCTCCCCTCGCAGGCGCGCCGACGGGGTTTATTCGGTGCGGCGGTCGGCCACTCGGGGGCAATGCCTGGTTCGGCCTTGCTCGGCCACACGGGGAGCAATGCCGGGTTTGGCATGTTTCCGGATGATATACCGGCATCGCTGCCGACTCATTGAGGTGACCATGCGCCTGCTTCTCATCCATCCGAGCGCCCTGATGTACTCGGAGATCTTCCTGCGGCTCGAACCCCTCGGCCTCGAGCGCGTCGCGGGCGCCGCCCGCGAGGCCGGGCACGAGGTCCGCGTCGTCGACCTCCAGGTCCTCACCGTCCGGGCGCTCGCCCAGGAGGTGCGCTCCTTCCAGCCCGAGGCCGTCGGCATCGGCCTGAACTACCTCGCCAACATCCCCGAGGCCCTGGACATCTCGCACGCCGTCAAGCGCGAGGTGCCCGGCTGCTTCGTCTTCCTCGGCGGCCACAGCGTCTCGTTCGTCGCGGACGACGTCCTGGAGCAGTCGCGCGGCGCCGTCGACGCCGTGCTGCGCGGCGAGGGCGAGCCCGCGGTCGTCTCACTGCTGGAGGCCCTGCGCGACGGAGGCGGGGTGGAGGGCGTTCCCGGCGCCGTCACCACCGACGGCCGGGGGCCCGCGCCCGTCATGCTGCACTCCATCGACAGCCCGATGCCGGCCCGCGACCTGATGCGCCACCGCCGCAAGTACTTCATCGGCGAGCTGGACCCGTGCGCCTCCATCGAGTTCACCCGCGGCTGCCCCTGGGACTGCTCCTTCTGCTCCGCCTGGACGTTCTACGGCCGCAGCTACCGCAAGGCGTCGCCCGAGGCGGCCGGCCACGAGATGGCGAGCATCAAGGAACCCAACGTCTTCATCGTGGACGACGTGGCCTTCATCCGCCCCGAGCACGGCCACGCCATCGCCGACGAGCTGGAGCGGCGCAAGATCCGCAAGCGCTACTACCTGGAGACGCGCGCCGACGTGCTCCTGCGCAACGAGGAGGTCTTCCAGCGCTGGGCGAAGCTCGGCCTGAGCTACATGTTCCTCGGCATGGAGGCCATCGACGCCGAGGGGCTCGACCTCTACCGCAAGCGCGTCAGCCCGGACGACAACTTCCGAGCCCTCGAACGTGCCAGAGCGCTGGGCATCGACGTCGCCATCAACCTGATCGTGGACCCCGCCTGGGACGAGGAGCGCTTCCGCGTCGTGCGCGAGTTCGCCCTCGCCGTGCCGGAGATCGTGCACCTCACCGTGATGACGCCGTACCCGGGCACGGAGATCTGGCACACCGAGGCGCGCCGGCTGACCACCCGCGACTACCGCCTCTTCGACATCCAGCACGCCGTCGTCCCGACGACGCTGCCCCTGGACGTCTTCTATCGCGAACTGGTGCGCACCCAGGCCGTCATCAACCGCAAGCACCTCGGCCTGCGCACCGCGTTCGGCGCGCTGCGCGTGCTCGGCGGCAATCTCGCGCGCGGGCAGACGAACTTCGCCTCCATGCTGTGGAAGTTCAACCGCGTCTACAACCCCGACCGGCAGATGGCCGACCACCGCCGCGCCGTGCGCTACGAGCTGCCGCTGCCGCCGGTGCGGGAGGCCGCGGCCACGGACATCGGCGACCGGCGCAGGCTCTACGTCCACACCCGGCCCGCGCCCGGGAAGGCATCGGAACGCGCGGCGGGCAAGGCCGCCGCCCCGGAAACCGCCTCCCCGAAATCCGCCGCTCCGGAACCCGCGGAGGCGGCACCCGAAGCCGGAACGGTCTGAGCGCGGGGCAGGTCAGCGGCCCGGCGGCCGGTCAGCCCGGCCGCCGGCCGGAGCCGGCGGGCCGCCGGGCACCGTCCAGGACCCGCCGCGGGTCGTCGAACTCCGCCTGCCGGGCGACCATGCGCAGGAACGCGCGCTCGTTGCCCGAAAGGCCGGCCGCGCCGAGCGCCGCGTCCGCCTCCGCGAGGGGGACGGCGAGCAGGCCACCGGCTTCCGGTGGCTCAGGCTCGTCCCCCAGCACCGCACGTACCGCCGCGAGCAGGCGCAGGTAGGCGCGCGCCGCCGCTCGCTCACCCTGCTCACCGGCCGCGGATGCGGCCACCGCCGTGGAACGCGCGGTCGTCTCTGTCATGTCGGCCCCCTGGTGTCGTGACGTCGAGGATCTGTCGGTCACTCAAGTCTTCACCCTGGGTCTGACAATGGCGTGGCGCCGCGTTCACCCGTCCACGAGTATCCCGTCCCGCAGGCGCGTGAGGATGCGGCTGAGCAGGCGCGACACGTGCATCTGGGAGACGCCGAGCTCCGCGCCGATCTGGGACTGCGTCATCTCGCCGCCGAAGCGCATCCGCACGATCCGGCGCTCGCGCTCGTCGAGCTGTTCGAGCAGCGGGGCGAGCGCGTGCAGGTTCTCGACCTTCTCCATGGCGGGGTCGTCCTCGCCGACCACGTCGGCGAAGGTCCTTGTCGAGCCGCGCGCGTGCGACTCGTCGCCCGCGGGCATGTCGAGCGACCCGGCCGTGTAGCCGTTGGTCGCGACCAGGCCCTCGACGACGTCGTCCTCCGGCAGGTCGAGCAGCTCGGCCAGCTCCTTGACCGTCGGGTCCCGGTCGAGGCGTGTGGCCAGCAGCTCCTTCGCCTTGGCCAGCTCGACGCGCAGCTCCTGGAGCCGGCGCGGCACGTGCACGGCCCAGCTGGTGTCGCGGAAGAAGCGCTTGATCTCGCCCACGATGTAGGGGACCGCGAAGGAGGCGAACTCGACCTCGCGCGTCAGGTCGAACCGGTCGATCGCCTTGATCAGCCCGATGGTGCCCACCTGGAGGACGTCCTCCATCTCGCCACTGCCGCGGCTGCGGAAGCGGCCGGCCGCGAACCGCACGAGGGACTGGTTCATCTCGATGAGCGTGTTGCGGGCGTACTGGTACTCGGGCGTGCCCTCTTCGAGCACCCGCAGCCGGTCGAAGAACGACTTCGACAGCTCGCGCGCGTCGCGCGGGGCGACCTTGCCGGGATCGGCGATCTCCGGCAGTCCGGTCGCGGTCGTCGCCTCCCCGCAGGAAACCGGGGGAGTGCTGGTGGCCATACAACTCACCTCTCAGCAGCGGATCGTCCCCCGCCCTTCTGCCCTGCACGCGCCACGTCATGTCCGCCGGGCCGCAATCGTTCGGGACGAGCGTCCGGCGAGCGGACGCGCCGTTGTCCCGCCCCCGCCGGTGATGATGTATTGGCCTCGCACCGGAGCAGCGCAGGACGAGGCAGTGGCCGAGGGCGGGGGCGGCAGGCCCGCGCCCTATCCGACGAGCATGGGCGGACACGCACACATGAACCGCGACCCCGCACAGGACCGCGCGCACTGGGAGCGCACGGCGGACGAACTGCTCCTCGCCGTACGGCCGTACGCGAGCGACCGGCACGCGCTCGTCCGCCTGCCGGGCGTGGCCAGCGCCAACGGCGCGTGGAGCGACGGGCTCGAAGGGTTCGCCCGCACGTTCCTGCTCGCCGGCTTCCGGCTCAGGGGCGCGGACGGCGAGGACCCGCACGGCTTCGCCGAGTGGTACGCGCGCGGCCTCGCCGCGGGCACCGACCCGGACAGCGCGGAACGCTGGCCCACCTTCGCCGAGTCGAACCAGGCGAAGGTCGAGGCCGCGTCCGTCGCGCTGGCCCTGCACGAGACCAGGCCATGGATCTGGGACCGGCTCACCGACGGGGTCAGGCAGCGCGTGCTCGACTGGCTCGGCCTGATGGTCGGCACGGACATGCCGGACAACAACTGGATCTGGTTCCAGGGCGTCACCGAGGTGTTCGCCCGCACCGCTGGCGGCAGCTGGCGCCAGGAGGACCTGGACCGCACGATCGCGCTCACCGACGCCTGGTACGCGGGCGACGGCTGGTACTCCGACGGGCTCAGCGGCGGCGAGCACCGCAACTTCGACCACTACAACGGCTGGGCGATGCACCTCTACCCGCTGTGGTTCTGCCGCATACTCGGCGACGCCGCACCCGCCGGGCTCCTCGACCGCTACCGTGCCAGGCTGCGCGGGTTCCTCGCCGACCAGCGGCTGCTGGTCGGCGCCAACGGCTCGCCGCTGATCCAGGGCCGGTCGCTGACGTACCGCTTCGCGGCGCTCGCGCCGGTCTGGGCGGGCGCGGTCTTCGACGCGACCCCGCTCGCGCCGGGCGAGACCCGCGCGCTCGCGAGCCGCATGCTCGACCACTTCACCGGGCACGGCGCCGTCGACCGCGACGGGCTGCTGACACTCGGCTGGCACCGCCCCTTCCGCGGACTGCTCCAGACGTACTCGGGCCCCGCGTCCCCCTACTGGGCGAGCAAGGGACTCATCGGGCTCGTCCTGCCGCCCACCCATCCGGTGTGGACGGCCGAGGCCACACCGCTCGCGGTGGAGCGCGGCGACGAGGCCAGGGCGCTGGCGGCCCCCGGCTGGCTGGTGTCGGCCACCGCGTCGGACGGCGTCGTGCGCGTCGTCGACCACGGCGGGGACCACACCGACCCGGCGCGGCCGCACTCCGACGACCCCTGCTACGCGCGCCTCGCCTACTCCACCCACGCGGCGCCCGAGATGCCCCTCGACCCCACGTCCGGCGCGACCGGGCCCGCGACGGACCCGCTCGACAGCGCGGCCGTCCTGATCGACACGCAGGGCCGGGCATCGCACCGCCGCCCGGCCACCCGGATATCGCTCGAGGGCGCGACGGCGGTGTCCCGCAGCCGCGCCCACTGGCCGGAGGGCGGCGCGTGGAACCCCTTCGACGGTCCCGACACGCGGTACGCGCTCGGCCCGTGGATCACGGTCGGCTCGGCGCTGCGGGGCTCCGTGGAGATCCGCGCGGTGCGCGTCGACCCGGTGGCGGGCGAGGACGCCACCGCGCCGGGCGATCCCGGCGATGACGCCCTCACGCCGGGCGATCCTGCGCCCCTTCCGTGGTTGCGGGTCGGCGGGTGGGCGCTCGCCGTCGACGACCCGGAGGACGCGGGGGCCTGCGCCGCAGGCGGGGACCGCGCCGAGGTCCGCGGCACCGGCGGCCTGCACTCCGTGCTGGTCGCGCTGCACGGCCTCGGCGACGCGCAGCTCGTGCGGGGACGTGACGCCAACCCGCTCGGCGCCGCCTCCGCCACGCCCGTCCTGCGGACACCCGGGCCGGTCGCGTACGCCACGCCCTACGTCGCGGCCGTCCACCTCGGCGGCGCCGGCCTGCCCGTGGACGGCCTGCCCCGGGTCACCACGCGCGTGGACGGTACGGCCCTGGTCGTCGAGGTGGCCTGGTCCGGCGGCATCCGCGACGCCATCCGCCTGCCGTCACCTGCCGGGATCGCCGACCCCTGGAAGCGGCTCGGCCGCCCGTGACGGGTGTCAGTTCGCGCCGTGGCCGGGCGCCGCCGCCTCGACCCTCCGGGCCAGCTCGATGTCCTTCTCGGTGACCGCGCCGCCCGCGTCGTGGGTGGAGACGGTGAGCGACACGGTGTTGTAGCCCAGCGTGAGCTCGGAGTGGTGGTTCAGCTCCTCCTGGAGCTGGGCGATGTGCACGACCATCGCGGTCGCGGCGAAGTGCGAGCCGAGCCGGTAGGCGCGGCTGATGCCGTCCTCGCCGAGCGACCAGCCGGGCAGCTCCCGCAGCCGCTCGCGCACCGCGTCCTCGGCAAGCGCCTGCGTCGCCATGGTGGTCTCCCTCGTCCGCGTCCAGGGCCCTTCCCCACCCTACGCGCGGGCGGCGGGACGGGCCCGTCAGGGACACCCGCCCCGCCCCCGGGTCAGTTGACCTCGGCCGGGTTGCCGCCCAGCCGCCGGCCCTCGTCGAGCGCGGCGAAGGCCGCCAGGTCGTCGTCGTCGAGGTCGAACCCGAAGACGTCGATGTTCTCCCGGATGCGCGAGGGCGTCACCGACTTGGGGATGACCACGTTGCCGAGCTGGAGGTGCCAGCGCAGCACGACCTGCGCGGGCGTCCTGCCGTGCTTGTGCGCCACCGCCGCGACCGTCGGCACTTCGAGCAGGCCCTTGCCCTGGCCGAGCGGCGACCACGCCTCGGTGACGATGGAGCGGGAGGCGTGCTCCGCGCGCGCCTGGCCCTGCTGGAACTGCGGGTGCAGCTCGATCTGGTTGACGGCCGGCACCACGGACGTCTCGCGGGCCAGCGCGTCCAGGTGCTCGGGCAGGAAGTTGGAGACGCCGATGGAGCGGGCGCGGCCATCCGCGAGGATCTTCTCGAACGCCTTGTACGTCTCGACGTACAGGCCCCTGGCGGGCGTCGGCCAGTGGATCAGGTAGAGGTCGACGTAGTCGAGGCCGAGCCGCTCGAGCGAGGCGTCGAAGGCCCGCAGCGTCGACTCGTGTCCCTGGTCCGGGTTCTGCAGCTTGGTGGTGACGAAGAAGTCCTCGCGCGCGATGCCCGAGGCGGCGATGGCCTTGCCCGTGCCCGCCTCGTTGCCGTAGGCCGCGGCGGTGTCGATGGAGCGGTAGCCGGCCTCGATCGCGGTGCTGACGACGGCCGTGGCCTCGCTGTCCGGCACCTGCCAGACGCCGAAGCCGAGCTGCGGCATCTCGATGCCGTTGTTGAGTGTGAGGGACGGGACCTTGCTGCTCACGCGGTGTCGATCCTTACGTTTCAGGCGATTTGTCTGTCGAGGGTGTGACGGACACACCCCGTCACCGCAACGACCGCGGCCGGCGCCGCATTCCCCGCGCGCGCGGTGTGGCCGGCGCCTCACCCGTAGAGTGCCTCGACCTCCGTCGTGTAAGCCGTCTCGATGGCCTTGCGCTTCAGCTTCAGCGAGGGCGTGAGCAGGCCGTGCTCCTCGCTGAACGGGTGCGCGAGTATCCGGAACGTGCGGATCGACTCGGCCTGCGACACCGCCGTGTTGGCGGCGACCACCGCGCGTCTGATCTCCGTCTCCAGATCCGAGTCGCGCACCAGCTCGGCCGCCTTCAGCGGCCGCTTGCCCTGCACGGACAGCCAGTGCTCCACGGCCTCCTGGTCCAGGGTCACCAGGGCGGCGACGTACGGGCGGTCGTTGCCGACCACGATGCACTGGCCGACCAGCGGATGGGCGCGCACCCGCTCCTCGAGTGCGGTGGGGGAGACGCTCTTGCCGCCCGAGGTGACCAGGATCTCCTTCTTGCGGCCCGTGATGGTGAGGTAGCCGTCCTCGTCGAGCGAGCCCAGGTCGCCGGTGGCGAGCCAGCCGTCGTAGAGGGTCGCGTCGGTCGCCTTCTTGTCGCCGAGGTAGCCGGCGAAGACGTTGTCGCCCTGGAGCCACACCTCGCCGTCCTGCGCGATGTGCACGGTCGAACCGGGCACCGGCACGCCGACGGTGCCGTAGCGCGTGCGCTCGGGCGGGTTGGCGGTGGCGGCGGCACACGACTCCGTCAGTCCGTACCCCTCGTAGATGGTGACGCCGGCGCCCGCGAAGAAGAGGCCGAGCCTGCGGTCCATGCCGGAACCGCCCGACATGGCGTGCCGCACCCTGCCGCCCATCGCCGCGCGCACCTTGCCGTACACGGCCTTGTCGAAGAACTGGTGCTGCAGGCGCAGCGCCGCCGAGGGCCCGGGTCCCGTGCCGAACGCCTTGTCCTCCATGGCCTCGGCGTACCGCACGGCCACGTCCACGGCCTTGTCGAACGGTGCCGCCTTGCCCTCGCGCTCGGCCTTGCGCCGTGCCGCGCCGTAGACCTTCTCGAAGATGTACGGCACCGCGAGGATGAACGAGGGGCGGAACGCGGCCAGGTCGGGCAGCAGCGCGCTCGCCCGCAGTTCGGGCTGGTGCCCGAGTTTGACGCCGCCGCGCACGGCGGCGACCTCCACCATCCGCCCGAACACATGGCTCAGCGGGAGGAACAGCAGCGTGGACGCCTGGTCGTTCGGGCGTGAGTGGAAGACCCGCTCGTACCGCTCGACCACGGTGTCCGTCTCGAACATGAAGTTGGCGTGGGTGAGCACGCATCCCTTGGGGCGGCCCGTGGTGCCCGACGTGTAGATGACCGACGCACAGGACTCGGGCGTCACCGCCGCGCGGTGCCGCTCCACGACGTCGTCGCCTATATGGCTGCCCGCGGTGAGCAGGTGCTCCATCGCGCCCTTGTCCAGCTGCCACAGCCGCTTCAGCTTGGGCAGCCGGTCGATGACGGAGCCGATGGTCATGGCGTGGTCCTCGTGCTCGACCAGGCAGGCGGTGGCCTCGGAGTCGTACAGCATCCACAGCACCTGCTCAGCCGACGACGTCGGGTAGAGCGGCACGGACTGGGCGCCGATGGTCCACAGGGCGAAGTCGACGATCGTCCACTCGTACCGCGTCCTGCACATGATCCCCACCCGGTCGCCGAACCGGATGCCCTCCGAGAGCAGCCCCTTGGCGACCGCGACCACCTCGTCGCGGAACTGCGCGGCGCTGATATCGAGCCACTCGCCCCGCGCGTTCTTGCGGCCGAGCGCCACACGGTCCGGATGGTCACGGGCATGATCGAACACGGGGTCGGCGAGGCCACCGGACGAGGCGGCTGCCACGAGAGGGGGGACGGTGAACTCGCGCACTGACTTGCTCCTTGTCGTGCTCCGCACAGCGTCGCGACGCTACCCCACGGAAAACGGAGGGAAGCGGGCGTCTTGACGGTCTGAACGGGCGTGAACACCACACACGCGCGGCCGAAAAACGCCCATTCCGGCCGCGCGCGGACAGATTTCTGCCTGAAGGGTGGGTACCGGGCGAGGGAATCTCCACCGAATCCGTACCGGGCGCTTACCGCCCCCGGTCCGCCCCAGGTTCGCCCCAGGTCCGCCCGCGGAGCCACCGCGCGCCTCGCGCCGCCCCGCCCCCGTACGATCACCTGGGCCGCGGTTTCCCGCGCCCCCGGCCGCACAGGCGCCGGAAACCGACACGGACGGGCACGACGGTGACGGAACGCGACGCGATCGACGAGCTGGACTTCCGGCTGGTGCACGCCCTGGAGATCGACGGGCGCGCCCCGTTCAGCAGGATCGCCTCCGTACTCGGCGTCTCCGACCAGACGATCGCCCGCCGCTTCCGGCGGCTGCGCACCGCGGTGGGCCTGCGCGTCGTCGGTGTGCGAGACGCTGAGATGCGCGACCGCGACAACTGGATGCTCAAGCTGCGGGTCAAGCCGGACGCGGCCGAGGCCGTCGCCCGCGCGCTGGCCCAGCGCCCCGACACCAGCTGGATCGGGCTCACCTCGGCGGGTACGGAGATCGTGTGCAGCACGGCGTTCTCCAGTGCGGGCGACCACGACGAGCTGATCCTGGGCAAGCTCCCGCGCACGCCGAGCGTCACCGACATCAGGGCCCATCAGCTGCTGCACCGGTTCTTCGGCGGCCCCGCCAGCTGGTTCGGCAAGGACTTCGGCAGGGACAAGGCCCTCGACGCCACCCAGATCGCGGCCCTCACCCCGTCCTGGACGCACCAGGAGCACGACGAGGACGAACCCGACGGCGGCGGCCTGCCGGTGCCCGGGGACGAGCCGCTCCTGCGCGCCCTGGAAAGGGACGGCAGGACGAGCATCGCCGACCTCGCGGCGGCGACGGGCGGCACCGAGTCGGCCACGCGCCGCAGGCTGGACCGGCTGCTGCGCTCCCGCGCCCTCTTCCTCGACGTGGAGTTCTCCACCGAGGCCCTCGGCTACGCGGCCCGCGCCATCCTGTGGATCACCGCGGAGCCCCGCGCGCTGGAGACGCTGGGACGGGCGCTCGCGCGCCAGCCCGAGGTGGCCGCCGCCATGGCCACGACCGGGGAGAGCAACCTGGTCGCCGTGATCGTCTGCCGGGACAGCGCCGCCGTCTACCGCTACCTGAACGAGTCACTCGGGCGGCTCGACGGCGTCCAGCGGGTCGAGGTCTCGCCGGTGCTGCGCAACGTCAAGCAGCACACGTAACAGCCCCGCACCCGCAGCGCCGGACGGGCGCTCAGAGCCCGCCCGCCGGGCGGTGCAGCCGGTCGCCGCCGGTCAGGATCGCCTTGGCGAGCGCGTCCGCCGCGGCGCTCGCGGCGGACGGACGCGCGGATTCCGGCCTGAGCAGGACGAAGTCCACCCCGCCCAGATCGGGCAGGTCGGCCCGCGCCGGGACGGGCACGAGCCCGGGCGGCACAAGACCTCTGGTGTGCGCCATCACGCCGAGCCCCGCGCGGGCGGCGGCGATCAACCCGCTCAGGCTCGAACTCGTGCAGGCGATGCGCCACGGGCGGCCGGCGCGCTCCAGGGCGTCGAGGGCACGCGCCCTGGTGATGGCGGGCGGCGGGAAGAGGATCAGCGGAAGCGGGCGCTCCGCGTCGACCCGCAGCCGGGGCGTCGCGATCCAGCACAGGGACGAGCGCCACACCAGGTCCCCGTGCGTCTCGCCCGTCCGCCGCTTCGCCAGCACCAGATCCAGGCGGCCCGAGGCCAGCTGCTCGTAGAGGATGCCGGACAGCTCCACGGTGAGCTCCAGGTCGACCTCCGGATGCTCACCGCGGAACGTCTCCAGGATCTCCGGCATGCGGGTGAGCACGAAGTCCTCCGACACGCCCACCCTGAGCCTGCCACGCAGCCGCGTCCCGGCGAAGAACTCGGCCGCGCGCTCGTGCGCCGCGAGGATCGTCGACGCGAAGCCGAGCATCGCCTCGCCGTCCTCGGTCAGCTCCACGCTGTGCGTGTCCCGGGTGAACAGCAGCCGCCCCGTCGCCGCCTCGAGACGCCGCACATGCTGGCTCACGGTCGACTGCCGAAGCCCGAGACGCCGCGCGGCCTGGGTGAAGCTCAGCGTCTGCGCGACGGCCAGGAAGGTGCGCAGCTGTGCGGGGTCGTACACGGGACCAGGCTATTCGGCCACCATCCCCCACGCGGCCCCGGGCCATCGCGGTTCGTGATGTCAGTCAGAGCGGTACACCGGATTCCCGATCATGCGCCCGGCGCGGATCATGGAGAGGCACGATCCGTACCGGAAGTGGAGCGCATGAACCGCCGCACCCCGCACCTGCCGTCCTGGCTGCCGATCGACCCCTTCATCCTCGCGCTCGTCTCAGTGGTGGCCCTCGCGGCGCTGCTGCCCGCCTCGGGCAGGGCGGCCGATGTCGCGAGCGGCTGCTCGACCGGGGCGGTGGCCCTGCTCTTCTTCCTCTACGGCGCGCGCCTGTCCACCCGCGAGGCGCTGGACGGCCTGCGGCACTGGCGGCTCCACCTGACCGTCCTCGCGTGCACGTTCGTCGTCTTCCCGCTGCTCGGGCTGGTCGCGGGCCGGCTCGTGCCCTTCCTGCTGACGCCGCAGCTCTACCACGGCCTGCTGTTCCTGTGTCTCGTGCCGTCGACCATCCAGTCCTCGATCGCCTTCACCTCCATCGCGCGCGGCAACGTGCCGGCGGCGATCGTGGCGGGCTCGTTCTCCAGCCTCGCCGGCATCGTCGTCACACCGCTGCTCGCCGCCGCGCTGATCGGCGGTGGCTCCGTCGGCTTCTCCGCCGACTCGGTCCTCAAGATCGTGCTGCAACTGCTCGTGCCGTTCCTCGCGGGCCAGCTGCTGCGCCGCTGGATCGGCGGATTCGTGCGGCGGCGCAAGAAGCCCCTGAAGATCGTCGACCGCGGCTCGATCCTGCTGGTCGTCTACACGGCGTTCAGCGAGGGCGTGGTCGCGGGCATCTGGCACCAGGTGACGGCGGTGCGCCTGCTGGAGCTGCTCGCCGTCGAGGCGGTGCTGCTCGCCGTCATGCTCGTGCTGACGTGGCAGGGCGCGCGGCGGCTCGGCTTCACGAGGGACGACAGGATCGCGATCCAGTTCGCCGGGTCGAAGAAGAGCCTCGCGGCCGGGCTGCCCATGGCCAGCGTGCTGTTCGGGGCACAGGCCGGCCTCGCGGTGCTGCCGCTGATGCTCTTCCACCAGATGCAGCTGATGGTGTGCGCGGTGATCGCGAAGCGCCGCTCCCGCGACCCCGAGGCACGCGACCCCGAGCAGCACACGCTCCTGGTCGGCGGCTCGGTGCGCCCGGCCAGGCACGAGGAGGCGACGGAAACGACCCGCGCGGGCCGCTGAGCCCCATGACCGCCGCGCCGATCGGGCGGCTCGTCCGGACTGTCGGCCCGTCCCGGCGGCTGGACCGCCGGCCCGGATCGCCGACGTGCCCAGTGGCTGGGCCACTTGCCCGGTTGCCGGCCGAGTCGTCGGCCGGACCCCCGCGACCGCCGCCCGGTGGTATCGGGCGGCAGCGCGGCCCCCGCACGGAAAGGCCCGGCCGGCGCAGGGGGCGCTCCCCGCCGGCCGGGCCTCCTCCCGTGACGCGAGGCGCGTCACACCCCGGTGTGGAGGGCGATCCGTTCGTCGCCCGCGTACACGTTCATGGAAGGGCCGCGCAGGAAGCCCACCAGCGTGAGCCCCGACTCGGCCGCCAGGTCCACCGCGAGCGACGACGGCGCCGACACCGCGGCGAGCACCGGGATGCCCGCCATCACGGCCTTCTGCGCCAGCTCGAAGGAGGCGCGCCCCGACACGAGCAGGATCGCCCGCGACAGCGGCAGCCCGCCCTCGCGCAGCGCGCGCCCGACGAGTTTGTCGACGGCGTTGTGCCGGCCGACGTCCTCCCGGATGTCCAGCATCTCGCCCGACTCGGAGAACAGCGCCGCCGCGTGCAGGCCGCCGGTCCGCTCGAAGACCTGCTGCGCCGCCCGCAGCCGGTCAGGAAGGGACGCCAGGAGCTCGGGCTCGACCCTCACGCGCGGCGTGTCGGCGATCGGGAAACGCGCCGTCGTGCGGACCGCGTCCAGGCTCGCCTTGCCGCACAGCCCGCAGGAGGACGTCGTGTAGACGTTGCGCTCCAGCGTGATGTCGGGGACGGGCACGCCGGGCGCGAGCTGCACGTCGACGACGTTGTACGTGTTCTGCCCGTCCTCCTTGGCGCCCGCGCAGTACACGATCGACCGCACGTCGGAGGCCGAGGCGAGCACCCCCTCGCTGACGAGGAACCCGGCGGCGAGCGCGAAGTCGTCACCGGGCGTGCGCATGGTGATGGCGAGCGGCCTGCCGTTCAGCCGGATCTCCAGGGGCTCCTCCGACACCAGGGTGTCGGGGCGGGTGCTGACGTCCCCGTTCCTGATCCGTATCGTGCGTCGGCGTTCGGTGACCCGTCCCATGTGATCAGTCCTACTCGTGTTCGCGCCATGCCGCCTTGAGCCGCGTCAGCGCTGCTGTACGTGCTGGTAGCCGAAGCGGCCCTTGATGCACAGGTTGCCATGTGTGACCGGATTGTCGTGCGGGGACGTGACCTTCACGATCTCGTTGTCCTGCACGTGGAGCGTGACGTTGCAGCCCACCCCGCAGTACGCGCAGACGGTCGTCGTCCGTGTCTGCGCGGACTCCTGCCAGGTACCCGCCTCCCGCATGTCGAACTCCGACTTGAAGCTCAGCGCGCCCGTCGGGCACACCTCGATGCAGTTGCCGCAGTAGACGCACGCCGAGTCCGTGAGCGGCGCGTCGTGCTCCGTGGAGACCCGGGCGTCGAAGCCGCGACCGGCGATGGAGATGGCGAACGAGTTCTGCCACTGGTCGCCGCACGCGTCCACGCACTTGTAGCACTGGATGCACTTGTCGTAGTCGCGGACGTAGAGGTCGTTGTCGACCTTCGGCTCCTCGCCCAGCCTGGCCGCCTCAGGGCCGTAGCGCATGGGGTCGGCGCCGTACTCCTCCAGCCACTCGGCGGCGCGGGGCGTAGTCGACAGGTCCGTGGCGGACGCCAGCAGTTCGAGCACCACCTTGCGGCTGTGCCGGGCGCGCTCCGTGCCGGTGTGCACCTCCATGCCGGGCTCGGCGCGGCGCGAGCAGGCCGGTGCGAGCGTCCGCCCGCCCTCGACCTCCACCACGCACACCCGGCACGCGTTCTTCGGCGTGAGCGTGTCGCCCTCGCACAGCGTCGGCACGTCCTTGCCCGCGGCCCGGCAGGCGTCCAGGATCGTGGCTCCCTCCGGCACCCTGGCCGGCTCGCCGTCGAGGGTGAACTCCACGAGCCTGCGCGGCGGTCCGAGCGGTACGGCGGTCATGAGTAGGCCCCCAGACGGTCGATGGCGGATTCCACGGCGTTCCACGCGGTCTGCCCGAGACCGCAGATCGAGGCGTCCCGCATGGCCCGCCCCACCTCGCGCAGCAGCGCGACGTCGTCCGCAGCGGCCGCGCCCGTACGGCCCTCGATCCGGCGCAGCGCCTCCTCCTGGCGGACCGTGCCGATCCGGCAGGGGACGCACTGGCCGCACGACTCGTCGCGGAAGAACTCCGCGATGCGCAGCAGCACCCTCGGCAGGGCGACCGTGTCGTCGAGGACGAGCACCACCCCGGAGCCGAGCGTCGTCCCCGCCTCGCGGGTGCCCTCGAAGGTGAGCGGGATGTTCCGCTCGTCCGGGCGTACGAAGCCCCCGGCCGCGCCGCCGAGCAGGACGGCCCTGGCGCGCGGCGACGCCTGCGCCAGGTCGAGCAGCTCGCCGAGCGTGGCGCCGAACGGCAGCTCGTAGACGCCGGGCCTGCCGACGCTGCCCGACACGCAGAACAGCTTGGGCCCGGTGGAGAGGCCGCCGCCGATCGACGCGAAGTGTTCGGCCCCTTCCTGAAGGATCGGCAGGACGTTGACCAGCGTCTCGACGTTGTTCTCCGCGGTCGGCTTGCCGAACAGCCCCTCCTCCACCGGGAACGGCGGCTTGGAGCGCGGCTCGCCGCGCCTGCCCTCGATGGAGTTGAACAGCGCGGTCTCCTCACCGCAGATGTACGCGCCGGCGCCGCGCCGTACCTCGATGTCGAACGCGTACCCCTGGCCGAGCACGTCGTCGCCGAGCAGGCCGCGCGCCCGCGCCTGGCCGATCGCGTGCGTCAGCAGCGTGAGCGAGCGCGGATACTCGCCGCGCAGGTACAGGTAGCCCTTGTGGGCGCCGACGGCGTAGCCCGCGATGGTCATCGCCTCGACCAGGGAGTACGGGTCGCCCTCCATCAGGACCCGGTCCTTGAACGTGCCGGGCTCCGACTCGTCGGCGTTGCACACCAGGTAGTGCGGATGGTCCGGCTGGGCGGCCGTGGCCCCCCACTTGCGTCCTGTGGGGAAGGCGGCGCCGCCGCGCCCGACGAGGCCCGCGTCCGTGACCTCCCTGATGACCCGCGCAGGTCCCATCGCGAACGCGCGGCGCAGCGCCGCGTACCCGCCGTGGCGCCGGTAGTCGTCGAGGCTGCGCGGATCGACGACCCCGACCCTGCGCAGCAGAGTCAGTCCTGGCTGCCCGGCCTGCGGAACCGCGAACCCGGCCGAGGGCTCGGCGGGCGCGTCGTCCGGCGCCTGTGCGCCGCTCACCACGCTCTCCGCGGTGGCCGGCGCGACGACGGCGGTCGTGTACGGCGGCGCGCCGGCGCCGTCCGCGGTCGCGGTCGCTTGGTCCGCGTCCGCCGAGCGGGTGTCCTCCGGGCCACCCGGGCCCGCACGCACCACCAGGGCGGCGGGCGCACGCTCGCACAGGCCGAGGCAGGGAGCCTCCTGCCACGTCACGCCGTCCGAGTCGCCGCCCGGCGAGCCGAGACGCTCCTCGACGCCCGCGCGCAGCGCCGCCGCGCCGCGGGCCATGCACGCGAGGTCGGTGCACACGTGCACGACCTTCCGCGGCCGCGGCTTCATCGCGAACATCGCGTAGAACGTGGCCACGCCGTACGCCTCGGCGGGCGGCACCGTCAGCCGCCTGCACAGGTAGGCGAGGGCGCCCTCGCTGATCCAGCCAACCCGGTCGTTCACGGCGTGCAGCCCAGGCAGCAGCAGGTCCCGGCGGTCGCGTGCCTCCCGGCCGCCGCGTGCCCAGCGCAGGTCGCCGTCCGTGCGCTCGTGGGCGCCCTCCCAGGAGGAGGCGGGCGGCCCGAGGAGCGCGTCGACGGCGGCGCGCTCCTCGTCCGTAGGCTCGGACTCCCCGAATCGCAGATCCATGCGGTCAGCTCCCCACGGCCGGTCGGGTGAGGCGCTCGATCCTGATCGCCGACGCCTTGAACTCGGCGGTCCCGGCGATCGGGTCGTTGGCCTCGATGGTCAGCTTGTTGGTGTCCACCTCGTCGGGGAAGTGCATCGCCATGAACGCGAGCCCGGGCCGCAGCGCCGGGTCGATCCATACCGGCGCCTCGACCTCGCCGCGGCGCGAGGCGACCCGCACGCGCTCGCCCGCCCGCACGCCGTAGCGCTCCGCGTCCTCGGGGCACAGCTCCACGTACTCGCCCCGGCGCAGGGGCGAGGCATAACTCCCGCTCTGCACACCGGTGTTGTACGAGTCGAGGCGGCGGCCCGTGGTCAGCCTCAGCGGGAACCTGTCATCCGTCTCGTCCACCGGAGGGTCGTGCCGGACGATCCCGAACGGTGCGCGCCTGCCCCGCTCGTCCGGGTCGTCCGCCCACAGCCGGCCGTGCAGGAAGCCGGGGCCGATCCGGTCGAGGTCGGGACACGGCCACTGGATGCCCTGGTTGTCGCGCAGCCGCTCGTAGGTCATGCCGTGGTGCTGCGGGGAGAGGGAGCGCAGTTCGTCCCAGACGGACTCGGCGTCGGCGTACTTCCACGGATGCCCGAGGCGCGTCGCCAGGTCGCAGATGATGTCGATGTCGTCGCGTGCCCCGTCCGGCGGGTCGACGGCCTTGCGGACGAGTTGCACGCGGCGCTCGCTGTTGGTGGTGGTGCCCGAGCTCTCGCACCAGGCGGCCGTCGCCGGCAGCACCACGTCGGCCAGTTCGGCGGTCTTCGTCATGAAGATGTCCTGGACCACCAGGCAGTCGAGCCGCCTCAGCCGCTCGACGGCCTGCTCGCTGTCGGCCTCGGACTGTGCGGGGTTCTCGCCGACGCAGTACACCGCACGCAGCTCGCCCGACTCCATGGCCTCGAACATCTTCGTCAGGTTCAGGCCCTGGCGCGGCTGGATGACGGTGTCCCAGGCGGTCTCGAACTTCCGCCGCACACCGTCCTCCAGGATGTCCTGGAACCCGGGCAGGCGGTCGGGGATGGCGCCCATGTCGCCGCCGCCCTGCACGTTGTTCTGGCCGCGCAGGGGCTGGACGCCCGAGCCGTACCTGCCGACGTGGCCCGTCAGCAGCGCCAGGTTGATCAGGGCGCGGACGTTGTCGGTGCCGTTGTGGTGCTCGGTGATGCCCAGCGTCCAGCACAGCTGGGCGCGTTCGGCGCGCGCGTAGGCGTGGGCCACCTCGCGGACGGCCGCGGCCGGCACGCCGGTGACCCGCTCGGCCGCCTCCAGCGTCCAGGGTTCGACCTCGGCCGCGTACTCGGCGAATCCGGTGGTCGCCCGCTCCACGAACGCCTCGTTGTGCAGGCCGGCGTGGATGATCTCGCGGGCGATGGCGTGCGCCATCGGGATGTCCGTCCCGACGTTGAGACCGAGCCAGCTCTCCGCCCACTCGGCGGTGGACGTGCGCCGGGGGTCGACCGCGTACATCCGCGCGCCGTTCCTGATGCCCTTGAGCACGTGCTGGAAGAAGATCGGGTGCGCGAAGCGCGCGTTGGAGCCCCACATCAGGACGACGTCGGTGTGCTCGACCTCCTCGTAGGAGGACGTGCCGCCGCCGGAGCCGAAGGCCGCGGCGAGCCCGGCGACGCTCGGCGCGTGGCAGGTCCTGTTGCACGAGTCCACGTTGTTGGTGCCCATCACCACGCGGGTGAACTTCTGTGCCACGTAGTTCATCTCGTTCGTCGCGCGCGAGCAGGAGAACATCCCGAACGCGCCACGGGCGGCGGCGAGGCCGCGTGCCGCGCGGTCGAGTGCCTCGTCCCAGCCGGCCGCGCGCAGCGGGCCGCCCTTCTCGTCCCGCACCATCGGCTGGGTGATGCGGCTGTACGTCGTCGGTGTGCGCTCTCGTTTCGGCACGGTGCGCTCCTCGGGTGATGGCCGGCGGTCCGCCCCATTGCATACAGTATTCGTTGCCCAGGGGCTCAACGGAAGCCCGCGTACCGGGGTTTGTGGCGGACGCACGGTGGCGGCCGCCGGCCATCCGGATCGGTGTGTGTTCTCGGTGGGTGAGGTGGTGCGGTGGTGCGGTGTGGTGCGGTGTGTCGTGCGGTGCGGTTCAGGCCGCGGCGGCCGGTGCCGCCGTGCCGCGGGCGAGCAGATCGGAGATTGCCGCCACGGTCCGCAGGGTCGGCACCGGTACGCCGGTCACGCCGGCGAGTTCGACCACGGCGGCCAGCAGCACGTCGAGTTCGAGCGGCTTGCCCTTCTCCAGGTCCTGGAGTGTGGACGTGCGGTGGTCGCCGACGCGTTCGGCCCCCGCGAGCCTGCGCTCGATGGAGATGCCGGGACGGCAGCCGAGTGACCGGGCGACGGCGAGCGTCTCGGCCATCATCGTCTCGATGACCTCGCGCGTGGAGCGGTGCAGGCACATCTCGCGCATGGTCGCGCGGGTCAGTGCGCTGATCGGGTTGAAGGAGATGTTGCCGAGCAGTTTGATCCAGATGTCCTCGCGCAACTCGGCCTCCACCGGGCACTTGAGCCCGCCGGCGCGCATCGCGTCGCTGAAGTCGAGGCATCGCCTGGACACCGAGCGGTCGGGCTCGCCGATGGAGAACCTCGTCCCCTCCAGGTGCCTGACGACGCCGGGCGCCGCGAGTTCCGTCGCCGCGTAGACGACGCACCCCACGGCGCGCCCCGGCGGCAGCACGGCGCTGACCGAGCCGCCCGGGTCGACGCTCTCGACCGTGCGGCCGTCGTGCGGCCCGCCGTGGCCGTGGAAGTACCACCAGGGGATGCCGTTCTGCGCGGCGACCAGCGCCGTGGACTCCTTGACCAGGGGCTCCACCAGCGGCCCGCACGCCGCATAGGAGTTCGCCTTCAGGCCGAGGAAGACGTAGTCGACGGGGCCCACGTCCGACGGCCGGTCCGTCGCGTGGACGTGCGCGGTGAAGTCCCCGCGCGGACTGAGTACCTGTACTCCGTGCTGCCTCATGGCCGCGAGGTGCGGTCCACGGGCGATCAGATGGACGTCGGCGCCCGCTCTGTCGAGCGCCGCTCCTACGTAGGCGCCGATGGCTCCGGCGCCCACCACTGCGACTTTCACGTGGGGCTCTCCGTTCGGTATGAGGGGAGACCGAGAGAAGCGTCACACTCCGGATCCTGCCGACTTTCGAGCCGACGGTATACTGTCTACAGTATGGGTTTGACGCCGACAAGACATCCGTCGGCTCCTTGCTCATTTCTTTGCGCGACGCGGTTAAGGTGTCCACGCACTCGAACGCACAGGCAAACAGCTGTTCAAGCGTTGATCCCGATCGCGGCCGTGATGAGACGGTCTCTCCAAGCGGCGCGGCGGAATCCTGTCGGTTCACCTGTCTTCGTACCGGCGAGTCGCTGACGAGACTGGAGGATCCAGCCTCGACAGCTAAGGGGGGTCCCGCGTGACAGGCACGCGCATCGCCGCGCTCGGGCACTACCAGCCCACCAAGGTGCTCACCAACGAAGACTTGGCGGGCATGGTCGACACCAGCGACGAGTGGATCACCAGTCGTGTCGGCATCAAGACCCGGTATGTGGCGGGCCCTGACGAACCCGTGGACGAACTGGCCGCGCACGCCGGCGCCAAGGCGCTGGCCGCGGCCGGCCTCGTGCCCGCGGACATCGACCTCGTCCTGGTCGCGACGTCGACCGCCGTCGACAGGTCACCCAACATGGCCGCGCGCGTGGCGGCCAGACTCTCCATGGCGTCTCCCGCCGTCCTCGACCTCAATGTCGTCTGCGCGGGCTTCACCCACGCGCTCGCGATGGCGGACCACACCCTGCGCGCGGGCGCGGCCAGTCGTGCGCTCGTCATCGGAGCCGACGAGATGACGGCCATCGCCGACTGGACCGACCGCTCCACCTGCGTCCTGATGGGCGACGGCGCGGGCGCGGCCGTCGTGGAGAGCGTGGGCCCCGGGGAGCAGGCGGGTGTCGGGCCCGTGCTCTGGGGCTCCGTACCGGAGATGAGCACCGCGGTGCGTATCGAGGGCACGCCGTCGCGGTTCGCGCAGGACGGGCAGTCCGTCTACCGATGGGCCGTCACCGAGCTGCCGCCCATCGCCCGCCGGGTCTGCGAGCGCGCCGGGGTGGCGCCCGAGGAGCTCGGCGCGGTGGTGCTGCACCAGGCGAACCTGCGCATCGTCGAGCCCGTCGCCCGCAAGATCGGGGCCGTGAACGCCGTCGTCGCCCGTGACGTCGTCGATTCGGGCAACACCTCGGCCGCGTCGATCCCGATGGCCCTGTCCAAGCTCGTCGCCAGGGGCGAGGTCGCCTCGGGTGCCCCGGCCCTGCTCTTCGGCTTCGGCGGCAACCTCTCCTACGCAGGCCAGGTCATCCGCTGCCCGTGAGATCATCAGCGCCGGTAGACTGTAGACGATAACCAATGCGTCGCGGTCGGCCGGAGTAGGGAGGGCCCATGTTGTCCGCAGGACTGCCGCACGGGACGGTGCCGAAGCTGGAGCGGCCCGGGCCGCTGCGCGAGCGTGTGTACGAGGCGCTGCTCGAACTGATCATCACCCGTGCCCTGCGGCCCGGGCAGCACCTCGTGGAGAGCGAGCTCGCCGGCCACCTCGGTGTGTCGCGGCAGCCGGTGCGCGAGGCGCTCCAGCGGCTCAACACCGAGGGATGGGTCGACCTGCGCCCCGCGCAGGGCGCGTTCGTCCACGAGCCCACCAAGGAAGAGGCCGACCAGCTGCTCTCCGTCCGCACGCTGCTCGAGGCGGAGGCCGCGCGGCTCGCCGCGGCGGGGGCCGACGAGGCGGGGATCGCCGAGCTCGACGCGCTGTGCGCGCGCGGCGAGCAGGCCGTGGAGAACGACGACGTCGACCTAGCCGTCTCCGTCAACGCCGCCTTCCACGCCCGGGTGATGGCGATGGCGAGCAACGTCGTGCTCGCCGAACTGGCAGGCCAGGTCGACCGCCGGGTCCGCTGGTACTACACCCCGGTGGCGCGGCAGCGCGGCAAGCAGTCCTGGATCGAGCACCGCGAGCTGATCGCCGCGATCGCCGCCCACGACGAGAGCGGCGCGGTGGCCGTGATGCGGGCCCACACCGAACACACCAGGTCGACGTACCACCACCGCGACCACAACTGACCTGCGGCCGTACCGGCACGCGGGTACGGCCGGAGGCGGCCCTCCGCCCGGCTCACCACGAGCCGGACGCAGGACCGCCTCCGCGCGATCGCGGACCGAAGGGTCAGACGGCCTCCCTGCTGACCGGATGGGGATTGGCGACGAGCTTGCTCGCCCGCGGCCGGCCCGGCTGCCTCAGCAGCAGCGCCAATGCCGCGGCCACCATCGAGATGCCCCCGGCGAGTGCGTACGCGCCGTAGTACCCCCACGCGTCGACCACCATGGCTCCGAGGCCGCCGCCGAACAGGCCGCTGACCAGCTTCCCGCTGTAGACCAGCCCGTAGTTGGTGGCGTTGTAGTTCTCCCCGAAGTAGTCCGGGGTCAGCGCCGCGAACATCGGGTAGAAGGCGCCGCCGCCGAACCCGGAGAGGAAGGCGAACACCAGGAACAGCCACTCGCTGTGCATGGAGCCGGCCCAGATCACACCGAACTGGGCGAGGCCCAGGACGACGATGACGAAGAACAGGGTCAGCTTGCGACCCCACAGGTCGGACAGCCAGCCGACGACCGCGCGCCCGACGCCGTTGACGACGGCCATGACACCCATCGACGTCGCGGCGACGAGAGGCCCGAAACCGATCTCCTTGGCGAAGTCCACCTGGAAGGAGATCCCGAAGATCGACACACCGGCGGTCATGACCACCGTGATCCACATCAGTGGCAGCATGCCGGTCCTCACGGCCTCCTTGGGCGTGAACTGCCGCACGGCAGGCGGGTTCTTGGCCAGGCTGCGCGCGCTCTTCGTGTTGCCGCTGAAGTTCAGCGGGTCGACCTCCTCGGGCCACCAGTTCTTCGGCGGGTCCTTGAAGAACCAGGCGCAGATCCCCACCGCGATGAGCACGTAGACCCCGATCAGGTCCAGCACGGTGTGGTAGTTCCCGGTGTCGAACGCGTAGTTGAAGATGAAGATGAACGGCAGCGATCCGTAGGCGAACCCGCCGTTGACGAAGCCGGTCTTGGCGCCGCGCCGCTCCGGGAACCACTTGCCGACCATGTTGATGCAGGTGGCGTAGACGAAGCCGGAACCAAGACCGCCGACGACGCCGAACCCGAGTATCGCCACAAGGACGTTACTGGCGTGCGAGATGGCGATGAAGCTGATCAGGCAGAGCACGGACCCGATGTACACGGCCCGCCTCGCGGGCAGCTTCCCCCTCTCACGCAGCCAGCCGGCCGGGAACGCGATCCCCGCCTGGAAGAAGACCCAGACGCTCAGGATCCAGAACGTGTTGCTCTGGGTCCAGCCGTGCGCGTGGGACAGGACGTCCTCCGCCGACCCGAACGCGTACTCCGACACGCTGATCGACATCATGGCGACCCACGGCAGGTACACCATCAGCTTGCGCGAGTGCCCCAGGATGTCGCGGTCCGACTCGCCCACCCGGTACACGCGGCCCTTGGCGTCCGTCACTTCCCGGTACGCCACCGTACCGCCCGCGGAACTTCCGCTATCGGTGCTCATAACTCCCCTTGGTCTCGAAAGAACTGGCCAGCGCCCCCTGTCCAAACCTTTCGTTCCGAGCGGGTCAGGTGAGCAGCCCCGCGGCCCCGGCCCACCGGTACTTGGCGCCCAGGACCTCCACCGGCCGCTCCGTGGTGTACGGGTAGGCCACCACGCCGTGCTGGAAGAGGTACGCGCACGCCTCCTCCACCTCCGTGTCGCCGGCGAGCGACGCCACGACAGGCTTCTCGATGCCCCGCTCGCGCAGCTCCGCCACGACACGGGCCGTCAGCTCGGCGAAGACCATCGGAGGGGTGACGATCGTGTGCCAGTAGCCCAGCACCAGCGCGTGGATGCGCGGGTCCTCGAGGCCGAGGCGGATCGTCTTCTCGTACGTCGACGGCGGCTCGCCGCCCGTGATGTCGACGGGGTTGCCCGCCGCGCCGAACGGCGGAATGAACCTGCGGAAGGCCGCGTCCAGGTCGTCCGGGATGGCCATCAACCGCATCCCGTTGTCGACGATCGCGTCGGACAGCAGCACACCGGAACCGCCGGCCCCCGTGATGACGACGACGTTGTCCCCCTTGGGGGCCGGCAGCACGGGCAGCGCCCGCGCGTACTCCAGCATGTCGTTCAGCCCGGGCGCCCTGATCACACCGGCCTGGCGCAGGATGTCGTCGTAGACCGCGTCGTCGCCCGCCAGCGCGCCGGTGTGCGATCCCGCCGCCCTCGCGCCCGCGGCCGTACGGCCCGCCTTGAGCACCACCACCGGCTTCCTGGGGACGGTCTGCCTCGCCGCCTCGACGAACGCACGGCCGTCCTTGAGGTCCTCCAGGTGCATCGCGATGCACTCGGTGTGCGGATCCTCGCCGAACCACGTCAGCAGGTCGTCCTCGTCCAGGTCGGACTTGTTGCCGAGCCCCACGATCGCGGACACACCGGTCTTCGTGGTGCGCGCGAAGCCGAGGATCGCCATCCCGATCCCGCCGGACTGCGAGGTGAGGGCCACACCGCCCTTCACGTCGTACGGCGTGCAGAACGTGGCGCACAGGTCCTGCCACGTCGCGTAGTAGCCGTAGATGTTCGGCCCCAGCATCCGCACGCCGTGCTCCTCGGCGATCGCCACGATCTCGTCCTGGAGCGCCTGCTCCCCGGTCTCCGCGAAGCCCGAGGGGATCAGCACCGCGTTGGGTATGCCCTTGCGGCCGACCTCTTCGAGCGCGGCCGGCACGAACTTCGCCGGGATCGCGAACACCGCCACGTCCGGCTCGCCCGGCACGTCCGTGACACTCCGGTACGCCTTGCGGCCGAGTATGTCGTCCGCCTTCGGGTTCACCGGGTGTATCTCCCCGGAGAAGCCGCCGTCGATCAGGTTGCGCATGACCGAATTACCGATCTTGCCCTGCTCGTTGGAGGCGCCGATCACCGCGATCGAGGACGGCTCCATCAGCCGCCGCATCGACGCGAGTATCTGCTCCCTGGTGAACTTCCGGCGTACGGGCGGCGCTTGTGCGGTGAGCAGGATCCGCACGTCCGCCGCCATCACGCCCGACGCGGACGCGAACACCGGGTTGAGGTCGACCTCGGCGATCTCCGGGAAGTCCGACGCCAGCCGCGACACCCGCACGACCAGGTCGGCCAGCGCCGCCCGGTCCACCGCCGCGCCGCCGCGCACACCGCGCAGCACCTCAGCGGCCCTGATGCCGTCGAGCATCGACAGGGCGTCGTCCTCGGTCGCCGGCGCGAGCCGGAACGTGACGTCCTTGATCACTTCGACCAGCACACCGCCGAGGCCGAACGCCACGATCTTGCCGAACGTCGGGTCGGTGACCGTGCCGACGAGCACCTCGGTGCCGGCCGGCACCATCTGCTGCACCTGTACGCCGTCGATGCGCGCGCCTGGCGCGTACGCCTTGGCGTTGGAAACGATCGATGTGAAGGCGCCGCGCACCTCGGCGGCCGAGTTCAGCCCGATGCGCACACCGCCCGCGTCGGTCTTGTGCAGGATGTCGGGCGAGACGATCTTCATCGCGACGGGGAACCCGATGCGGTCCGCGATACGCACCGCGTCGTCGCAGGCCTCGGCGAGCGCCTCGGCGGGCGTCGGAATGCCGTACGCGTCGGCGATCGCCTTGCCCTCCGGCGCGGTCAGCGCGGTGCGGCCCTCGGCGAGCGCCGCGTCCAGCACGGCGCGCACGGCCTGGGCGCTCCCCGTGTGCGGCTGCGTCTGGGGCACTAGATGACTCCGTTCGTCTTGAGGCTGCTCAGTTCCTCACCACTCACACCGAGTTCGCCGTACACCTCGGCGTTGTGCTCACCGAGGAGGGGCGACGCGGTCACGGTGACGGGGGAGTCGGACAGCTTCAGCGGGCTGCCGACCGTGGTGAAGGAGCCCCTGGTGGGATGCGGGACCTCGACGACCATGTCGTTGGCGGCGAGCGAGGCGTCCTCGATGATCTCCTTCGTGGACAGGATCGGCCCGCACGGGATGTTGTGTGCGTTGAGCTTGCCCAGCACCTCCCACTTGGGGAGCGTGGCGGACCACTCCTCGATCAGCTGGAACATCTTGCCCAGCTTCGGCAGCCGCGCCTCTGGCGTCGCCCAGTCCGGGTCGCCCGCCAGCTCGGGCCTGCCGATGAGCTCCGTGATCGGGGCCCACCCCACCGGCTGCACGATCACGTACACGTAGTCGTTGGGGCCGCCCGGCGCGCAGCGCACCGCCCAGCCGGGCTGGCCGCCGCCGCTCGCGTTGCCGCTGCGCGGCACCTCCTCGCCGAAGTCCTCGTTGGGGTACTCGCGCAGCGGGCCGTGTGCGAGGCGCTGCTGGTCACGCAGCTTCACCCGGCACAGGTTCAGCACCGCGTGCTGCATCGCCACGTTGACGCGCTGGCCGCGGCCCGTCGAGTGCCGCTGGTAGAGCGCCGCCAGGATGGCGGCCACCAGGTGCACGCCGGTGCCGGAGTCGCCGATCTGCGCGCCGGTCGCCGTGGGCGGCCCTTCCTCGAAGCCGGTGGTGGCCATGGAGCCGCCCATGGCCTGCGCGACCACCTCGTACGCCTTGAAGTTGGTGTACGGGCCCTCGCCGAACCCCTTGATCGAGGCATAGACGATCCGCGGGTTGATCTCCTGGATGCGCTCCCAGGTGAACCCCATGCGATCGACGGCGCCTGGGCCGAAGTTCTCGACCAGCACGTCCGAGCGGCGGATCAGCTCGGTGAGGAGCTCCTTGCCGCGCTCCGTCTTGGTGTTCAGTGTGATCGAGCGCTTGTTGCAGTTGAGCATCGTGAAGTACAGCGAGTCGACGTCGGGAAGGTCGCGCAGCTGCCCCCGGGTGACGTCACCCTTCGGCGCCTCCAGCTTCACCACGTCCGCGCCGAGCCACGCGAGCAGCTGGGTCGCGGAGGGACCCGACTGCACATGGGTCATGTCGAGGACGCGAACGCCCGCCAGAGCCCGGTCGGCGTGCGGGGCTTCCACTGCCTGGGTCATGGTTTTCGACTCCTCACTTGTACATGGTCTGGTTCATCGTTCCGGGCGCGTAGGCGTCCGGATCGACCCACACGTTGATGAGCGACGGCAGCCCGGACTCCCTGGCGCGCCGCAGGGCGGGCGCGATGTCCGCCGGGTCCCTGACCTCCTCGCCGTAACCGCCCAGCATCTGGGCGAACTTGTCGTAGCGGACGTCGCCGAGCGTGTTGCCGACGCGCTCGCGTTCCTTGCCGTACTTGGCGGCCTGGCCGTAACGGATCTGGTTCATCGACGAGTTGTTGCCGACGATCCCGACGAACGGCAGCTTGTAGCGGACCAGCGTCTCGAAGTCCCATCCGGTCAGCGAGAACGCGCCGTCGCCGAAGAGCGCCACGACCTCCTGATCGGGCCGCGCCTGCTTGGCCGCGAGCACGAACGGGATGCCGACGCCGAGCGTGCCGAGCGGCCCCGGGTCCATCCAGTGGCCGGGCGACTTGGGCTGGACGACCTGGCCGGAGAACGTGACGATGTCGCCGCCGTCGCCGATGTAGATCGAGTCCTCGGTCAGGAAGTCGTTGATCTCGCTGACCAGCCGGTACGGGTGGATGGGCGAGGCGTCGGAACGCAGGTTCGGCAGCCTCTTCTCCAGTGCCGCCTGCTCGACGGCCCGCAGCTCGTCGAGCCACCCCTTGCGCCTGGCCGCCCCGCCGTTGATGCGGCCGCTCGCCGCCTGTGCCACCGACTTGAGGACGAGGCCCGCGTCGCCGACGATGCCGAGGTCGACGTCGCGGTTCTTGCCGACCGTGCGGTAGTCCAGGTCGATCTGGACGACCGTCGCGCCGGGGGAGAGGCGCTTGCCGTACCCCATGCGGAAGTCGAAGGGCGTGCCGACGATGACGATGACGTCCGCGTTGGCGAACGCGTAGCGGCGCGAGAGCTGGAAGTGGTGCGGATCGCCCGGCGGGAGGGAGCCGCGCGCCGCGCCGTTCGCGTATGCCGGCACGTTGAGCGTGCGGACGAGATCGATGGCGTCGTCGGTGCCCCGGGTCGTCCACACCTGGCTGCCCAGCAGGATCGCCGGCTTCTCCGCCGCGACGAGCAGGTCGGCCAGCTTCTCGATCGCCTCGGGGTCGCCCGCGGTGCGCGTGGACGCGCGGTACTGCCCCGAACGCGGCACGCGGGCCCTGTCCTCGGGCACCTTGGCGTCGAGCACGTCGCGCGGGATCTCCAGGAACGACGGCCCCGGGGCGCCGTGGTAGCACTCGCGGAAGGCCATCGAGACCATGTCGGCGGCGCGCGCGGTGTCGGGCACGGTGGCGGCGAACTTGGTGATGGGCGTCATCATGTCGACGTGCGGGAGGTCCTGCAGGGACCCCATCTTGTGCTGGGTGTGGGCGCCTTGGCCGCCGATGAGGAGCATGGGCGACTCGGCCCTGAAGGCGTTGGCGACGCCCGTGACGGCGTCGGTGGTGCCGGGGCCCGCGGTGACGACCGCGCAGCCCGGCTTGCCGGTGACGCGCGCGTAGCCGTCCGCCGCGTGGGCGGCGACCTGCTCGTGGCGTACGTCGACGATGTCGATGCCCTCGTCGACGCAGCCGTCGTAGATGTCGATGATGTGGCCGCCGCAGAGGGTGTAGACGCGCTCCACCCCCTCCGCCTTGAGGGCCTTGGCGACGAGGTGACCACCGGAGATGTGTGCCTGGCTGTCGTCGGGCATGGGGTGTTGTGTCCCTTCGTGAGCGAACGCGGCTGTGCGCTCCCGGTACATTGCATACAGTCTACGAATACTGTATGAACCTTGTTATCCCGCAACCGCGGGGTGGTGTCCAGGGGGCGTGCGGCACTTGATTCAAAAAGGAGCGGCATGGATCTGTACGAACACCAGGCAAGGGACCTCTTCGCCGGACACGGCGTACCCGTCTCCGCCGCGGAAGTGGCACACACACCGGGCGAGGCCCGCGAGGCGGCCGACCGCCTCGGCGGCCGCGTCGTCGTCAAGGCACAGGTGAAGACCGGCGGCAGGGGCAAGGCCGGCGGTGTGAAACTCGCGGCGGACGCGGCCGAGGCCGAACTGACCGCGCGCCGGATACTCGGCATGGACATCAAGGGGCACGCCGTCGCCAAGGTCATGGTCGCCGAAACGGTGGACATAGACCGCGAGTTCTACGTCTCCTACGTGCTCGACCGCGCGGCCGGCACCTTCCTCGCCATCGCCTCGGCCGAGGGCGGGATGGAGATCGAGGAGGTCGCCGCACACCGCCCCGAGGCGGTGGCACGCATCCCCGTCGACCCCGAGGAGGGCGTCACCGAGGCCAAGGCCATGGAGATCGCCGTCGCCGCCGGACTGCCGGCCGCCGCCGCACCCGTACTGCGCGCCCTGTGGCAGGTGTTCGTGCGGGAGGACGCCCTGCTCGTCGAGGTCAACCCGCTGGTGCAGGCCGCCGACGGGCACCTCGTCGCCCTCGACGGGAAGGTCACCCTCGACGACAACGCCCGCTTCCGCCAGGAGCGTTGGGGCGAGTCCGGCGTGGACCCGGCGGCCGAGCCGCTGGAGGCGGCGGCCGCCGAGCGCGGCCTCAACTACGTCAAGCTGGACGGCGAGGTCGGCGTCATTGGCAACGGCGCGGGCCTCGTGATGTCCACACTCGACGTCGTCGCCGGATGCGGTGCGCGGCCGGCCGACTTCCTCGACATCGGCGGTGGGGCCTCGGCGCAGGTCATGGCCGACGGCCTGTCGGTCGTCCTCTCCGACCCGTCCGTCAAGTCCGTCTTCGTCAACGTCTTCGGCGGCATCACCGCCTGCGACGCCGTCGCCGAGGGCATCGTGCGCGCCCTGGAGTCGGTCGCGCTGACCAAGCCGCTCGTCGTACGGCTCGACGGCAACAACGCGGCGCGCGGCCGGGAGATCCTCGACGCCCGTGCCCACCCGCTGGTCCAGCAGGCCACGACCATGGACGGCGCCGCCCGCCGGGCCGCCGAACTCGCCCACGCCGACTGAGGAGCACACACCGTGGCGATCTTCCTGACCAAGCAGAGCAAGGTCCTCGTCCAGGGCATGACCGGCGGCCAGGGCATGAAGCACACCCGGCGCATGCTGGCCGCGGGCACCGACGTGGTCGGCGGCGTCAATCCGCGCAAGGCGGGCAGGACCGTGGACTTCGACGGGACGGGCGTGCCCGTCTTCGGCTCGGTGGCCGAGGGCATGGCGGCGACCGGCGCCGACGTCAGCGTCGTCTTCGTACCACCGCCGTTCACCAGGGCAGCCGTCACCGAGGCCGCCGACGCGTCCATCCCGCTCGTCGTCGTGATCACCGAGGGCGTCCCCGTCCACGACACCGTCCGCTTCCGCCGCTACGCCGGGCAGCGCGGCACGCGGATCATCGGCCCCAACTGCCCGGGCCTGATCAGCCCCGGACAGTCCAACGCCGGCATCATCCCCGAGGACATCGCCCCCGACGCCGGACGCATCGGGCTCGTGTCGAAGTCCGGCACCCTCACCTACCAGCTGATGTACGAACTGCGGGAGATCGGCTTCTCCACCGCGGTCGGCATCGGTGGCGACCCCGTCGTGGGCACCACGCACATCGACTGCCTGGCCGCGTTCGAGGACGACCCGGACACCGAACTCATCGTGCTCATAGGCGAGATCGGCGGCGACGCGGAGGAGCGCGCCGCCGCGTACATCGCCGAGCACGTCACCAAGCCCGTGGTCGGCTACATCGCCGGCTTCACCGCGCCGGAGGGCAAGACGATGGGCCACGCGGGGGCCATCGTCTCCGGCTCGTCGGGCACCGCGCACGCAAAGCAGAAGGCGCTGGAGCAGGCCGGCGTGCGGGTCGGCTCCACACCGTCGCAGACGGCACGCCTGGTGCGCGACCGCCTCTGAACGCGGGGCGCGCGCCTTGGCGGTCGCCCGCCCTGGTCGCGCGCTTCGGCGGTCGCCCGCCCTGGCCGCGCGCCTTGGTCGTGCCCCGGCTGCGCACGCCCCCTCACCACCAGGCCATGCACCCCCGCCCCACCACGAGCGGAGACCCTCGATGGCACCCACCACCACACCCACTGTGACCTCCCCACCCACCACGACCGCCCCGCCCCCGACGCTCTCCACGAAGCCGGGCACCGGCTGGGACGACGCCTGGCGGCGCTGCCTCGCCGCGGCACCCGAGGCGTTCCAGGACGACCGCGTACGCAACCTCTGGGCCGGCCGCTGGCACGCCGACGGCCGGCCGCGGCCCTCCGTCAGCCCCGTGGACGGCTCAGCGATCGCAGGCCCGCCCCTGCTGGACGGCGCGACGGCCGCACACGCCGTGCACGCGGCCCTGGACCGGCACAGGACCTGGCGCGACACCCCGCTGCCCGAGCGCAAGGCCCGCGTACGCGCCACCTGCGACGCGCTCGCAGAACACCGCGAACTCCTCGCGCTGCTGCTGGTGTGGGAGATCGGCAAACCCTGGCGGCTCGCCCAGGCCGACGTCGACCGTGCGATCGACGGCGTGCGCTGGTACGAGGCCGAGATCGACCGCATGCTGGCAGCCCGGACCCCGCTTCCCGGCCCGGTCTCGAACATCGCCAGCTGGAACTACCCGATGTCCGTCCTCGTCCACGCCATGCTCGTCCAGGCGCTCGCGGGCAACGCCGTCATCGCCAAGACACCGACCGACGGGGGAGTGGCCTGCCTGACCCTGGCCTGCGCGCTCGCCGAGCGCGAGGGGCTGCCGGTCACCCTCGTCAGCGGCAGCGGCCGCGAACTGTCCGCCGCGCTGGTCGCGTCCCCCGAGATCGGCTGCGTGTCGTTCGTCGGCGGCCGCGACACGGGCGCGGGCATCGCGACGGCCGTCGCCGACCTCGGCAAGCGGCACGTCCTGGAACAGGAGGGACTCAACACCTGGGGAATCTGGAACTTCTCCGACTGGCCCTCGCTCGCCGCGGTGATCCCCAAGCTGTTCGACTACGGCAAGCAGCGCTGCACGGCGTACCCGAGGTTCGTGGTGCAGCGCTCGCTGTTCGCCGACTTCCTCGACGCCTACCTGCCCGCCGTCAGGTCGGTGCGCGTCGGCCACCCGCTCGCGGTCCAGCACCCATCGGACCCGCTGCCGGACCTGGACTTCGGCCCGCTGATCAACGCGGCGAAGGCCGGGGAACTGCGCGACCAGGTCGCGGAGGCGGTGGACCGCGGGGCAGTCCCCCTGCACGAGGGCGCCCTGCCGGACGCCGCGTTCCCATCCGGGGTCTCCCGCGACGCCTACCTGGCGCCGGTCACCCTCCTGAACCCGCCACCGTCCTCGCCCCTGCACCACGCGGAGCCCTTCGGGCCCGTGGACACGATCGTGCTCGTGGACACGGAGGCGGAGCTGCTCGCGGCGATGAACGCGTCGAACGGCGCACTCGTCGCGACCCTGTCCACCGACGACCCCGCCACCTACGCCCGCCTCGCCCCGCAGGTGAGGGCGTTCAAGGTCGGCCACGGCAGGCCACGCTCGCGCGGCGACAGGGACGAGCTGTTCGGCGGCTTCGGCCACGCGTGGCGCGGCGCCTTCGTCGGCGGCGACCTGCTCGTCCGCGCGGTCACCGACGGCCCACGGGGGGAGCGCGCGCCGGGCAACTTCCCCGACTACCACCTGATGCCCTGACCCCGGGCTGGGCCCCCGCCGGACGCCCCCGCCGCCCGGCGGAAGGCCCGGCGGGGGCCACCCGCTGACCACGTCAAACGCAGGTGAATGCGACCCCGAACCCCTGGTATCGTTGACCACGTCACCGCGGCGGACACGCCACGGAAGACCACTCGTCCGGGTGGCGGAATGGCAGACGCGCTAGCTTGAGGTGCTAGTGCCCTTTATCGGGCGTGGGGGTTCAAGTCCCCCCTCGGACACTCACAACAACGTGGCACGGAATCGAGGACCCCGACCAGCAGGTCGGGGTCCTCGTTGTGTATTCGTGGCGGATGCCGATACCTGAGGGCGTCGCACAGCGGTGCGTTCACTGTGAGCTCTGCCGCCTGAGTGCGTAATGCTTTGGTTCAGTAACGCTCAGTGTTGGTCGTCATTGTGGCTCCTCGGCCCGGAATGCGTCGCCGAGCAATGCCTTGTCCGTGGCCCGTCCGATGACGCCAGTCGCGGTTGCGTCCACGGCTCCTCCGACAATGCCTCCCAGGACCGGTATGCCCTTGGCGAGTGTGATCGCGGCTCGCTCGGTTCCGTACTTCGCTATGAGGAACGACCCAGCCTTCCTGTTGATGGCCCGGATCATCGCCATCGGGATCTTCTTGATCATCTGCTCGCCGACCTTCTGACCAACCTTCACTCCGAACGCTGCCAGAACGCTCTGCGTACTCATTCCGATCGCGAGCATCATCGCGACTGTCCGCGCGTACGGATCACCGATGTCCCACCCCCGAAGGTGTGCGATGGCGCCTGCCATCCGCATGTTGACGGTGAAGGACGCGGCCACGTTCGCGGGGATCGTCACGCCCGCGGTGATCAGCCCTCCGAGCCCCGTGACGAACCCCTGGGTCCCGGCCGCGGCCACGGACTCCTTGATGAGCCGGGCTATCACCGCGTCGATGTCGTCCTTCATGTCCTCAGGAGAACGGCGCTCCTCGTCGTCAGGCCCCCTGTAGGCGGCACCCTGACGGCGCGCAAGACGAGCCTCGGCCCAGGCCACCGACCCCGTGACCGGCCCCACTCCGTTCACCATGACCTTCTCCGCGAGACCTGCGACCCACTGCCCGGCCTTCTCGACCGCGCCCTCGTCATCACCAGAAGTTTTCTTGCCGACCATCACACGCCCCTTCCGCGCGAGCGCCCACTGAGAGGCTCGCGATGCTGTGGGCAGGAGAAGGGGCTGGGTCGCCGGTAAGTTTCCGGCAAGACTGCGAGCGGCTGAAGCCGCACCCCCTCGCTACCGCCCGTCCCACCCCTCTACGCCACGACGTCCTGCGCCGTACCGCCCTTACGAGCCGAAGCGGTTACACCCTCTCATGCGAGTGAAAGCGTCGTCAAACTCCCTCAGTTGGCCACCTTCGGACTCGCCTCAAGGGCGCGACGAGCAGAGTGCGCCGGCTCCCCTCCTCCGCAGCCGGCCTCAACCAGGAACGGGCTCGGGCTTCCGGTCCACGAGACGTACAGGCCGTCCCGGGCCCGGGTGCAGGCGACGAAGAGCAGGCAGCGTTCCGCGGCCAGGTCTGCCTCGTGCTGGAGCCGGTCGACTCCCTCCGGCGTGATGGCCGATGGGTTCGGCAGCGCACGGTCGTTGACGCCGATGACGGCGGTGTAGCGATACTCAAGTCCCTTGAAGGTGTGCATGGTGCCCACGTTGACCGCGTCGTTGGTTCGCGCGGCCCCCGCGCGAACCCGGCTGGCGGGAATGCCGGCCGCGACAAGCCTGTCCTTGGCCTTCTCGCAGGCCTTGTTGAACCGTGCGCAGATCCCGATCTCCCCGTGAGCAGCACCGCCGTCCAGCCACTCGTGCACCTGCTCGATCAAGGCGTCGAGTTCAGCCTCCTCCGTTCCCGCCTCATGCACACGCGGCCCGGAGCCGTGCAGAGCGGAGCTGTATCCGATCAGGGTGTCGTGCCGTCCGCTGTCGGCCAGTTCGGCGTAGGGGCGGCCGAGCAGGAGACCCGTCGCCCACCTGAGGATCTCCTGCGTGGAGCGGTAGTTCTTGCGCAGCTTGGCCGAACGGCCGGCGACGTTGATACCGAGGGACTTCAGGGACACGCGGTTGTCGTAGATCCGCTGATGCGGATCGCCCGCGATGAACAGGTCGTCGGGGCGACGCGGTGCGGCCGCGCGGAGCATCCGCCACTGGGCCGGGTGGAGGTCCTGGGCCTCGTCGACGACGACGTGCCGGTAGCGCGGCCCCTGTTCGGTCAGCAGGTCGGCGGCCTCGGCGCAGGTGCCGAGGTAGGTGCGCAGCCCGTCCCCGTCCAGCCGCCGGGTGAACTCCTCCATGGTCCGCCACACCGGCGGCCGTGCGGACGCCGGCAGCGCGCTGCCGCGGCCCCGGCGCTCGCAGCGCTCGTACCCCTCCTGGCCGCGGATGTCCTGGGCGAGGACGACGTGCTTGTACTCCTGTGCCAGGAACTGCGGGGGTGCCGGCGAAGCCGGTGGCTTCCGCGGCCTGCTCCCACCGGGCGGTCTCCTCGTATCCGGTGAGCGGTCGGCGCGCGGTGCTCACCACGCGACCCGCGAAGGCGTCCACGGTCATGACGTCGACCCGGTCGCGCAGGTCCGGATTGTCGACGAGCAGGCAGAGTCCTTCGGTGAGGGAGTCCACGAGGGCATTGGTGAACGTGGTGAGGAGGATGCGGTCGCCGTCACGCAGGTGCCGCAGCAGGTGCTGCACCCGATGGAGAGCGACGACCGACTTTCCGGTCCCGGGTCCCCCGGTCACCTGAGCCGGGCCGGAGTACGACGGACGGTAGGCGACCTTGTGCTGGGCGGGGTGCAGGAAGATCCGCCAGGCGGCGAACGGCTTGTCGAGGATGTCCCGCAGTTCGTCGGCATCGGCGACGACGGCGATCCGGGTGCCGGAGCGGGCGATGGCAGTCGCGTAGTCGGTGGTGTCGACAGGCTCCTGCGACGACGCGTCGGCGAGCGCGGGCACGACGACCTCCTGCCACGCCTGCTCGACGCTCGCGCCGAGAGCCAGGTGCTCCAGCACCTTGTACTGGTCAGGCGGGAAGAACCGGCCGAAGATGTCGAGTTGCTCCAGGCTGGTCAGCGCGCGCGCCTGCGCCAGGGTGGTGTCGTCGATGCCGAGCGCGGCCATGTCCCCGTCGGAGATCTTCGCGAAGAGCCGCTGCTCCTCGGCGGGCGCGATGCGCTGGTAGGTGGGGGTCAGCTCCTCCAGGGTGGCGATCTCGCGGAGCTCCACCGTGCCGGTGACGGCGTTGATGGTCGCCTTCTGCTTCACCGCCCATTCGGTGGCCTCGTCGTGCGGGCCGACCCGGAGTAGTACGAAGGTGTCTCCCGTCTCGGGCGCGAGGACGACACCGCGGATTCCCTGGGTGATCCGGATCGTCCGGATCTGCCGGTCCTTCGCGCCCCTGAGGGACTCCATCTTCAAGCCCGGGTCCTTGAAGAGCCGGTCGAGGGTGAGCCGCTCGAACTTCTCCCAGGCGTCGAACACACCGCTCCTGACGTGTTTCTCGAGCTTCTCCAACTGCTGGCAGAAGGCGATATCGAAGGCGAGATGCGGCATGACGGGATTTTAGGCGGCCACGGCGTGACCCGGGGCAGTTCGAGCGCGCGTGGCAGCGGATTCCGGCCGCGTCCCGCCGGTCGCTCACCACGGAGCCGCCGCCTGAGATCTGCCCTGCCTTTGTGCCTCGTAAGCCATGCCGTGGCGCGGCCAGGCTCCGCACGTTCTGCAGCAGCGCGTGCCCCACACTCAGCCCGCCGCCGCTCGGTGCGTGCCACCTCCGCGTATGTCGCCACAGGCTTCCCTTTCATGTAACCGATGTGCTTCCGGATCAGCTCGCGACAGCGGGCACCACGGGTGGATCATTGCCTCGGCTCGGGCAGGCACGGGCTACACGTCCGGGCAGCCGCCGCGCCGATCCTCAGGGTTTCTCAGGGCCGCCCTGTGTTGCACCACTCCACTTCGCGTCATTTCCCGGGGGTGCTTTCCTTCTTGACGCCTTGTCATTCACCCCAGCATCGCAACGTGATCGTTACATGACAACGAGCAACCGTGACGCGCCTCACGACCGAGTTGGCCGGTAGGGCCGTCATGCCCCCTTCTGGTCCGATTGTTTGACGATCAAGCCACGCGTAGGAATGCCCTGTCCCATCAACAACCCAAGGAAAGGTCAAGTTTGACCACCGGAAGACGATACAAACGAAGACTCCGCAACTCAGTGCTGTCAGTAGCGCTGCTCACCGTGGCGCCACTGGTGGCCGCAAACCCGTCTGCCGCGGCGTCCGCCACAGACGGGGCGGGCAGCACCAAGGCGTTGTCCACACGTCCGGCAGAGCTGTCGAAGAACGAGATCGAGAAGGCGGGACGGGAGTGGGCCACGGAGCACTCCAAGGCCGGCATCCCCTGGGCATTGGCCCGGGCGAAGAAGACCGGGAAAAAGATCCTGGTCCCGAATGAGACCACACCCACCAACCTCACCTACGCCAACCCCAACGGCTCGCTGACCTCCGAGATAACCGCCGGCCCCGAGCGCATCGAGAAGGACGGCAAGTGGATCGCGGTCGACGCCACGTTGCACACGGCGGCGGACGGCACCATCAAGGCCAAGGCGCACCCCAATGACCTGACACTGGCCAAGGGCGGCGGCATCCGGGCCGCCTCTGTCAGGGCCGCTGAGGACGCCGCACCCCGTGACCTCGCCACCCTCCACGGCCCGGAGGGCGAGCAGGTCACCCTCCGCTGGAAGGGCGGCTTGCCCTCCCCCGAACTGAACGGCACGACCGCCACGTACAAGGATGCCGTGCCGGGTGCGGATGTGATAGTCGAGGCCACCCGCACCGGCTTCGAGCAGTACACCCGGCTCAACAAGCGTCCCGCCGACGGCTACAGCTACACCCTGCCGCTCCAGGCCGATGGCCTGAGGGCCAAGGCGAACGCGGACGGCTCGGTGACGCTCACCGATGCGAAGACCGGCGCGAAGAAGGCCACCATGCCGGCGCCGGTGATGTGGGACGCGCACGTCGACAAGGTCTCCGGCAAGCACGACAACCGGCACCGGGTCGGGATGAAGGTCGTCGATCACGAGGCGGGGAACATCGACCTCGTCGTCACCCCGGATGCCAGATGGCTGGACTCCCCCACCACGCACTACCCGGTGACCATCGACCCGTCGACCTCCGTGCTGGGCAACACCTTCGACACCTACGTACAGCGTGGCGAGACCACCGACCTGGGCTCACAGACCGAGCTGGACTGGGGCAACCCCGGCACCACCAACGCCGACGGCACCACCCGTGTCGCCAGGTCGCTGATGACGTGGAACACCGAGCCTTTCTCCGACGCGCTCATTTCGTCGGCGAAGGTGGAGTTCTACAACACCCACTCCGGCAACACCGACTGCACGGCGCATGCCTGGGACGTGTGGGACACCACGGCCGGCTCCTCCGCCTCTCGGTGGACGAAGCAGCCCGACTGGCTGCAGAAGTTCGCCACATCCACCGAGACCAAGGGCAACGCGCGCGGCTGCTCCGACACCTCCGCCGGCTGGATCAAGGCGGATGTGAAGAACCTCGTCCAGACGTGGGCGAGCGCGAAGCAGACACGCGGCTACATGGGAATCAGGGCCGCGGAGGACCAGCCCAAGGCATGGAAGATCGTCAACTCCCGGAACGCAGCCGCCAACCAGCCGAAGCTGACAGTCAATTACAACTACCGCCCCGGGGACGGTACCGCCCAGCAGGCAGGCCCGCCGTTCACGTCGTACAACGGTGTATGGGGTGTCAACACACTCACCCCGACGCTGCGCGACAAGTTCGCCGACGCCGACGGCGACAAGGTCAACGGCACCTTCCAGGTGTACGACGCCGAAACCAACAAGCCCATCACCACGCCTGCGGGTGAAGGAGTCCTGGTCTCCGACTTCGTCGAGCCCGGCACCTGGGCAACGGTGAAGGTGCCCGCCGGCCAGCTGGTGGACGGCAAGACCTACAAGTTCCGTACCAACGCCTTTGACGGCACCCACTACAACCTCAACTGGTCCCCATGGCGTGAATTCGTCGTCGAGACCGCCGCTGCCGGCCAGCCCACGTCGCTCAAGCCCGGCGACTCCTACACGATCACCGACCGCGCGCTGATCTCTGACCCGGACAAGGTTGAAGAGGTCTTCAAGCGCGACGGAAACCTGGAAGCACTGGGGATCAAGCCGAACGGCCAGGCGGCGACCGCCAAGAGTGTGCAGCCGAAGGCCGCCTGGGAACGCACGTACACCACACCGAGTACGAAGTTCATCCGAGGCCGTAACCCGGCGGATCCGTACCAGTACATCAGCAGCGTCGCCGAATGCCACAACTCCAGCGACTCGGACAACGACTCCGGCTGGATCAAGAACCGCTTCTCGTACTGCCAGGAGACCCTGACATTCCTGCCGGCAATCAAGTGCGGTCTGTGGCCGCCCGGCTGTTACGTCCAGGGCCTCTTCATGTCGCGCAACACCCTGATCGGACGGGGCAAGATAGGCGGCCTCGACGGCAGCGAGCTCACCCGCTACGCCGACTTCGACATGAACGTCAACGTCTGGACGGCCGAAGGAGACTTCAACAAGCCCGGTGCGTCCATGAAGGCCACCCTGGAGTGCGAAGGGTCCTGGCAGGGCGGGGGCGGCAACGACGAAGAAGCCTGCGACAACGGAATCCATGACGGTCGCACCGATACCGCCGCCGGATGGGACGCCGACGGGGACACCCAGTTCGACCTGTGGTCGAGTACGCCGAAGCTGCCGGACATCGCCGACGATGAGCAGATTGCCACGGGCCTGTTCAAGCCGGTCCTCAAGTTCACGATCCCCGGCTACGGCCAGGTCCTGCCGACCGAGGGCGAGCAGGGCGAAATCCGCTTCGACAGCGCCGTGTACAACCGGCGGGCCCCTCTCGGTTCGGTCTTCCCCGACGCCACACCCGCGTTCCGATACGACAAGAGCGACACCAGCAACGCGGGCAACGGCACACAGGAGCCGTACCTGGGCGTGGCCGCAGTCGCCAACCACATCGACGAGGCCCGCAAGGACCCGGACAGCACGTACCCGAAGAAGGACGGGAAGAAGCTGCCCGGTGGGTCAGCGCTCGACCCTCTGCACCGTATCGCCGGGGTCCCCGGATCCATCGCCCGGGCGCGCAAGGACGCCAACCGTGCTGTGGTCAGCTCTCTGTGCAAGAGCGACGCCGTACCTGGTGGCCCTGCGGACGGGCTCGACTGCGACGAATACCCCTTCGCCTCCACCACCGAAGGCGCCGCGCGGTACAAGTACGAAGGCGATCAGTACAAGGGCGATGTCTCGCTACGCTTCATCGACTCGGTGGAGAACCAGGAGGCAGGCGGCCGACTCGGCGCCTGGTACGAGAACGACCGCATCCTGAATTGGGACCCATTCATCGTCACCATCGGTGACTGACTGAGATCCGCGAAGGCGGTCTAGACGGGCTGCGGGCCGCCCTCAGGGGCGGCCCGCAGTGTGTCACGTCTGACTGATGCGCCAGATCTGCACAAGGCAGTACTGGTCCTCACCGTCGAGTTCTTCTTCACGTCCGAGTGGTGTCTCCACCGGGCCTGGGGACGGGATGAGCGGTGAGGTGAACGGGCCGTTCTCACGGTTGAACACCCAGTGCCAGCGCATTTTGTACGTCCCGGGTGACGGCAGGATCAGGGGGATCGGGTCCATCCCGCTGGTGATGACCTCAATCCCGAGCTCGGCCGTGGGAAGTTCAACCTCCACCTCGGCCTGGCCCGACCAGGGACCCGGCCCTGGCGCCGGCTCGGTGGACCAGCTCTCCAACCGCACAGGGGCCCGGATGACCTCGGACGGGACCTGCAGATAGACCATGCCGGGAGCCGAGAGCAACCACTCCGAAAAGTCCACATTCGGGGTATACGTGTCCACGCTGGTGTCGACCAGCCCAAACCGGCGATAATTCGGGTGGACCGTGGTCTCGAACACGTCCAAGAGCCTGCCCAACTGCCTACCCCTTCATTGCTGATACAGATGAGGGCAACGTAACACCCCCAGGACCCACCACCGTTATCCACCTTCCTCGTTCCCGGCCTGAGCGGAAAACTGCCACCACCTGCGCCCGGACTACGCCCGGGAGGTCTCACAGCGCCATGGAGCTCGCTCCCACATGCGTCAAATGCTCAGGATCTCGACGCCTCCAGGCACGTAGTGGCCGGGCGCGGCACGGTCGGAGGTGGTGAGCCCGTCGAACTCGACCTCCACGCGGATCCGCTTGGTCTCCGATGCCGAATGAGCGTCCTCCTCACCGAGGTTGCCCCCCCTTCTCGCCGTTGAAGAACCGGTCCAGGGCGCGGAGGACGGTGGACTTGCCGACGCCCGTCGGGCCGATGAGCGAGGTGAAGGAGTCGAGGAGACGTCGAGACCGCGCAGGCAGCAGAAGTTCTCGATGTCGACGCGCTTGATCTTCACGGCTTTTCCTGACGTAGGACAGTGCGGAGTGTCCCGAGCGGTCGGGAACGGGTCTTGGGCCGGAGATCGTGCTGTCCGGCACGGCGTCGACAGGTCGACGCGTTGGCACTGGGTTTCGCCGTGCATGCGGTGAACGAGCGCTTCAGGCGCCCCAGGCATCTTCGGAATCATCAAACCCCGACTTCGTGAGTGAAAGCGTTGTCAACTAATACCCTCGGCGAGGGTGGCGATTAGACAGTGGCTTGCATGGGGGCATGCGTGGGCGTGCGGTGTCACCCAAGGTGGATGAAGAGAGCGAGCCGAGGTGAGCTGTCTGCCGGCGTGCCTGACGGGGCATCGAGAAGCCCGGGCGCCGCCCTACGCCCGTGGGGTAGTGGGCTGGAAGAACAGCGGAGTCAGGGCGAGACGTCGGAGCCGCCGCCGTCCAGATCGAGACGGATCACGGCCAGGGTCTCGGCCACCTCGGTGGAGAGTTCGTCGTCCGGGCCGAACACCAGGCACAGGTCCGCGTGCAGCGGCTCCAGCACGTCATACGCCTCTGCCGTCCGGCCCTGCGCGAGCAGCAGCATGCCGATGTCCCGGCGCAGCTCCACCGCGTTCTCGCTCACGTCGCCGTCGGCGGCGCGTACGGTCTCCAGCACGGCGTTCAGCCCGGCCAGCGCCTCCGTCACCTGGCCGAGTTCACCATGGCAACGCGCCGCCTGGGCGCGGCTTTCCAGTGCCTGCTCGCTGCCCCGCCCGCTCACGCGCGCGTAGGCGTCGGCCAGCGCCTCGAACTCTGGCAGTGCGGCACGATGGTCACCGGCGAGCTGGCGGCTGACCGCCCGGCGCATGCGCAGCCCGAGGACCGCCTTGCTGTCCGAGCCGAGGGCGTGCGCCGCCGGCTCGATCATCTCGCCCGCCACCTCGGCAGCCTGCGTGTAGCGCTCCTCCTCCATGAGGGCGCGGTAGTGCGCGTGCACCTCGCGGATCTGCTCCCGCAGCGCCTCACGTTCGGCCGAGTGGAGGGCAGGCAGCGCGTCAGGCACTGCGCCCGGCTCCGCAGGGCGCGCGCTCGCGGTGCTGGCACGGGAGCGGGGCGCGTAGGGGCGGCGGAAGATCGCGGTGGGATCGGGGAAACCGGCGGGTTCCGACCCCTCCGGCACGGCCTCCTCGCCGGGCGGCGGCAGAAACGGCCGCAGCCGCTCGTACACCTCCTGCACATCCACCGGCCGCGCCTCAGGGGCCTTGCGCAGCAGGTGCAGGACGAGTTCCTCCATGGCCTCCGGCACGTCGGCACGCAGCTCGCGCAGAGGAGTCGGGGCGGCATTGACCTGCTGCATCATCAGCTGCCACTCGCTGTCCCCTTGGAACAGGGGCCGCCCGCAGAGCAGTTCGTGCAGCATGCAGCCGAGCGCGTACAGGTCGGTGCGCGGTGTCACCCGACCGCCACGCACCTGTTCCGGCGCCATATATTGGTGCGTCCCGACCGGGTTGCCGGTCGCGGTGAGCTTGGTGACGTCCGTCCGCAGGATCGCCGCGATCCCGAAGTCGAGGACCTTCACCGTGCCGTCGCGTGCGACGAGGATGTTGGACGGCTTCAGGTCGCGGTGCACCACAGGCACGTCGTGCGCGTACGACAGGACGGTCGCGACCTGCGCCGCCACGGCCACCGCCCAGGCGGTGGGGAGGAGACGGTCCGGGTGCACGTACGCGCTCAGCGGTACGCCGTCGACCAGCTCCATCACGAGGAACAGCTGCTCGTAAGACTCGTCGAGCACCGCGTCGTACACCTGCGGCACACCGGGGTGCTGGATGCGCGCGGTGATCCGTGCCTCGCGCCGGAAGCGCCGCTCCAGCTCCTCGGCCAACTGGGGCGTGGCGGCGACGGTCTGAGGCCGGATCCGCTTCACGGCGACGGGCCGGTCAAGCACCGCGTCGTAGCCTCGCCACACATCGCCCATGCCACCGTTGCCGAGCTGCTCCAGCAGTTCGTAGCGGCCCGCGATCGGTCTGTCCGGCACCTGTCCCCGCCCCGCGTCCTGGCACTGGCGCTCGCTCGTCCCTCGAGCCCCGTTGGTAGCGGCCAGTTTCCCCGGAAACGGATCACCGCGTCCAGCCGTGTCCTACGACGGCGCGGCGTACGGACGGGATCGAGCCACCGTGCCCGCATCCGTCGTGCCCGCGTGCACCGTGTACTCGACCCAGACCGTCTTTCCCGGCCCATCCGGGCGCGGGTCGCAGCCCCAGCGGTCGGCGAGGGCCGCGACGAGGAGCAGGCCGCGTCCGCCGGTACGGGCGGGGCAGACGGCGGCAGCGTCGGCGGCGGGCGCGGGAAGCTTGTCGCCTCGCGTGTCGGTGACCTCCACGCGGATGGTGAGAGGCGAGGCATTGGGCGCGGAGAGCGCGAGGAGCCGGACGCGGAAGTCGCGTCCGGCGACGCGGCCGTGGGTGATGGCGTTGGCGCCGAGTTCGGCGACGAGCAGGCTCAGCGTGTCGTGCGCCTCGCTGCCGTACGGCACGCCCCAGGAGTCGAGCCGCTCCCCACAGAGCCGACGGGCGAGGCGCGCGCCTCGGGGCGTCGAGCTGAAACAGAGGGTGAAGCAGGAGCGGGCGGGGGCCGCCGGGGTCGCGGGTGTCGCCGGTGCGGGTTGTTCTGTGAGATCCATGCACACAGCGTGGTGAGTTGTGTCATACCGTGACCAGTGGTGACGCGCTGACGCGATGGGGAGTACGCGGGGGCGCACGCCATGTACGGGACGGTACGGCCGGGTGGGCGGGAAGCGAGGTGTGCGGTGCTGGACGAGAGTGAGAGTGAGAGCGGAGTCGACGCCGAGGTGCCGGGGCAACGGCGCAGCGAGGAGGAGTCGGCCAGGGGGCTGATCGGCGCGTTTGGACGGCAGTTAAAGCTGCTGCGGACGCGGGCGGGCATGGAGCGGGCAGAACTCGGCAGACGGGTCGGGTACTCGGCGGACACCATCGCCTCGTACGAGCAGGGACGGCGCGTCCCGCAGCCACGGTTCATCCAGCAGGCGGACGAGGTGCTGGATGCGGGTGGTCTACTGACGGCGATGAAGGAGGAGGTCGCTCGGGCGCGGTTTCCCCTGTTCTTCCGCGACGCCGTTCGGCTGGAGGCGGAGGCTTCGGTTCTGAACGTGTACGCCGTGTACGCCGTCCCTGGACTCTTGCAGACTGAGTCGTACGCCCGGGCTGTCTTCCACATGGAACGGCCGCTGCTGAGCGACGAGGTGATCGAGCAGGGACTCCAGGCGCGCCTGCAGCGACAGGAGCTCTTCAACCGTCAGCCGGCTCCGCTGATGAGCTTTGTAATTGAAGAGGCCGTGCTCAGACGGCCGTTGGGGGGAGTCCAAGTCCTTCGCGAGACACTGGAGCAGATCCTGCTCCTCGGCCAGTCACGGAGTGTGGAGATCCAGGTCATGCCGACCGCGCGTCGTGATCACGGTGCGCTCGGAGGTCCCTTCACCTTGATCGATACAAGTGACGGGCAACGGATTGCCTACGCCGAAGTGCAGGATCATAGCCGTCTCCACACAGACCCGACGCACGTACGCACGCTTGAAGCGCGTTATGGCATCCTCCGGTCACAAGCGCTGACCCCGAGCGAGTCGGCAGCGTGCATAGTGCAACTGATGGGAGAGGCATGAGCGCTCAGCGGACCGAACCGCCGACAGGCGATGCCGCATGGTTCAAGAGCAGCTACAGCACGGGCAACGGTGGTGAGTGCGTTGAGGTCGCCGCTGTTGCCAACGCTGTGCTGGTCCGGGACTCCAAGCAGTCCGGCGGACCCGTCCTGGGGCTTGGGCGGCAGGCCTGGGCCGCCTTCGTGGAGCAGGCGGCGCGCGGCTGAAGCCGCGGACACACTCGGGGTTCGGCATTGAGTGATGCCGAGCCCCGAGCATGACCAGTCCCCGGGCGGTCATTCGTCAGGCTGCGCGTGACTTGCTGCCGCGCGGCACCCAGAGAGCTGAGCGTGCCGCGCTGGGATGACGGACCACGCGTGCCAAGGCAGGTGTGTAGAAAGAAGTGTCAAGCCCCGGGTTTTGTGGAGAGTGGGTTAGCTGGTTTTCTGGAGTGACGCAGGGGGTTCGGCCGCATAGTGGGCGGCCTCGTGCTCGGCGGGGGTCGCGTGTCCGAGCTCGCCGTGCAGGCGC
>NZ_JAGIQL010000318.1 GCF_017813245.1 Streptomyces montanisoli | reverse complement strand
CGCACGCTGCTGCGGCGGGTGTTCGGACCGGCCGGCCCGCTCGGCCCGCTCGGCCCGCTCGGTCCGCCCCGTCCGCTCGGAGGCGGGGGCGGCACGCTGCACGGAGCGGTCCGCGTACAGCTCGGTGGCGCGGTCGGCCGCCCGGCCGCGCTCCGGCATCCGCCCCGTCGGCACGTCCTGCGGAGCCCGTTCGCGCTGGGCGGGCGGCCGCGCCTCCGTCAGCCCCTGCGCCTCACGGGCGGCGATCTCCTTGAGCCTCATGGACAGTTGCAGCGTGCTCGGCCGGTCGCCCGGGTCCTTCGCCAGGCATGCGCGCAGCAGCGGCGCCAGCGTGTCGGGCACACCGCGCAACTGCGGCTGCTCGTGCACCACCCGGTAGAGCATGACCTCCGAACTCCCGTGCCCGAACGGCGAGTCGGCGGTGGCCGCGTAGGCCAGCGTCGCGCCGAGCGAGAACACGTCCGTCGCGGGCGTCACGGCGGCCCCACGCACCTGCTCGGGCGCGAGGAACCCCGGCGAGCCCACGGCCGTGCCCACGTGCGTCAGCGTGCTCGCGCCCGTCGCCCAGGCGATGCCGAAGTCGATGATGCGCGGCCCCTTGGGCGACAGCAGGATGTTCGACGGCTTCAGGTCGCGGTGGACGACACCGGCCTCGTGCACGGCGACCAGCCCCTCCGAAAGGGCGGCGCCCACGGCCGCCACGTCGGACGCCGGAAGCGGGCCTTCCTCGGCGACCTTGTCGTGCAGCGAGGGCCCCGGCACGTACTGCGTGGCGAACCACGGCCGCTCCGCTTCCAGGTCCGCCGCCACGAGCCGGGCGGTGCACCCGCCGCGGATGCGCCGGGCCGCCGACACCTCGCGCGCGAAGCGCGACCTGAACTCCTGGTCCTCCGCGAGGTCGGGTCTGATGACCTTCAGCGCGACCCGCTGGCCGCGCCGGTCCGACCCCAGGTAGACGACGCCCATCCCGCCCGCGCCGAGCCTGCGGTGCAGCCGGAAGGAGCCGACGGCTCGCGGGTCCTCGCGCCGGAGCCGCATCATCGCCATGTCCATCCCCGCTGCCCGGTCGACCGTCTGACGTCGCACAGCTTACGTATTCGCGCCCCGGCGCGCTCACAGGCCGCGCCTGGACGCCCGGATCGATTGTCAGTGCGGCGTGCGAGGCTTGAGGAGCGGTCAGCGCCGTCCCGGCACGCGCCCCTTCGGCCGCCCAAGATCCCAACACGCCTGCGCATCGGCGCAATTGCTTCGGCGTGATGGGCCGTGACCCATCGGTGGCGGGCGGGACCGGGACGGCACGCGCGCGGCGGCGTGCCACGTGCCGGGTGCCCGGCGCCGAGGTACGCCGAGGGGCCGCAGAGGTGAGCGAACTCACGCGCGCAGGCCGGCCGACGCGGGCGGCCGGCGCCTGGTCGCGCGGGTGACCCCCGGGCGATTCCTGGGCGACCCCCGGGCGCGGCACGCCGACCCGGAGTCCGCACCGGGGCCGTACTCCACCCAGGGGAGTACGGCCCCGCGCGGCGGGTCATCCCCTGGGTGGCCCCGCAAGCCGTACGCGGGCATGACGACCGGATGCGTCCGCCTCCATAGGCTTGAGGTCAAGCGGCGGGTGCAGCACTCGTCCCCCGAGGTCAGACACCCGCCGCTGCTGGACTCGACGGGAGAGGACCCATGGCGGACACCGCGGTACGGAGCACGTTCCGGGCGCAGCGAAAGGCGTTCGCGGCGCTCGGCGTGCGCCCCTCCGGCACGCGCCACCCGCTGGTGGCGGTGGCCATGGTCCTTCCCCTCGCGGCCCTGCTCGTCGTCTTCTTCGGAGGCTGGAGCGCAGTGGTCGAACAGGCGTCGTCCGTGGGCGTGATGCTGGGGCGCTGACAGCGCCCCGGGCCCGGGAGAGCGGTCCGGGCCGGGGACATCCGGCCAACAGCCCCGTGGGGACGGGGGTGCGGCGGACGGCAGCGAGCGGCCGGTCAGCTGGGGAGCTGACCGGCCGTCGCGTTGCCCGGACCCGGCAGTGGCGTGGCGGAAGCCCCACGCCCCCGGCGCGGCGACCGCCCCCGCGGCGGCCACTGCCTCCGCCCCGGCCACTGCCTCCGCCCCGGCCACTGCCTCCGCCCCGGCCACTGCCCGGCTCCGCTGCTGCCGCCTCCCGGGCGGCCACCTGCCCGCCCGCCCGGACGGGGCCTCCGCCACGAAGCGGTCACCGCCATGGCCCCAGCGGCCACCCCGACCGAACCCGCTGCGGCACCGGCGGGAGCGCGCCCCCTGAGCCGGCGCGGTCGACCGGCGGGGCGCGTCGGCGCGAACGCCGAACGCGGGACCGCCGTACGGCCCGGCGGCCCGGGGCCACCGCGGGGGCCGCGTAGCATCCCGCCGGGAGGATTTGATGACCGCAGACGCCCTCGTGCCCGCGCTCACGCGGCTGGCCCGCGCCGCAGCCCACAGCACCGGCGCCTGCCGTGCCTGCGGCGAGGAGAGCGTCCTGGCCGACCGCCCCGACGCCGCCGTCGTGCGCCACGGCGCCGCCGTGGCGAAGGCGCACGCCGACGGCACCGACCCCGCGGCGCACCGGGCCAGGCTCGCGCTCGCCGCGCACCCGCGCCTCGCCGGGATCCTCCTGCCGCCCCTGCTGTCCAGCGCGGGGGACGTGCACGGCCGCCTCGTGACCGCCTGGCCCTACGGTGCCCCCGTCGACCCGCACGACCCGGGCGCCGCGCCCTGGGAGCACGTGGCGGACCTGCTCGCCCGGCTGCACTCCGTACCCGCGGGCGACCTCGGGGGCGCGCCCGGCGCGCTGCCGCGCATGCGCGCCCCGGTCAAGGTCGCCCTCGCCGTCCAGCGGATGCGGGCCGCGGCCCCCACCGCGCCCCGAGATGCTGATGGACGCGATCCTCAAGCTCCACCACAAGATCCAGACCTCGAAGCTCGGGGTCGACGCGATCGAGGCGGCCCGCGAGGCGGAGGAGGCGGCGCTGAAC
>NZ_JAGIQL010000317.1 GCF_017813245.1 Streptomyces montanisoli | reverse complement strand
AGACTGGAGTTCGGTCGAGTGCTCTTCCGATCTCGCGGCGACGGTGGACAGCGCTGGGGCGGCCGCCGAGCGCTCCGCCGCGGACGCGGCGGCCGAGCGGCGCGTGAGATCGGCGAGGATCTCGTGCTCGGCCCTGCCCCGCATCAGGAGCAGCACGAACGGGTCGGCGTCGAGCAGCCTGGCCGTCTGGTAGCAGAGCGCGGCGGCGTGCTTGCACGGGTAGCCGTCGTCGGGGCAGGAGCAGTCCGGCACCAGGTCGCCCGCGGTGGGCAGCAGGTCGGTGAGGTCCGCCAGGGCGTGGGGCATGTCCTTGTCGAGGAGTGCGGCGATGTGGTCGGGCCGGCCTGCGGCCGCGCCGAGCAGGTCGTCCCAGTCGTCGTCGGACAGGGTGCGCAGCCGGATCTCGGTGCGGTACGGGCGGGGCCTGCTGCCGTGCACGTACGCCATGACCCGGCCGGGCGTGACGGTGACGGCGTCGACGTGGCCGCCGCCCGCGTACTGCCGGCCGCGCGCCAGCCTCGCCGCGTCGAGCGCGGTGTCCTCCATCGACTCGATCCACGCGTTGCCCCACCAGGTGGCGGCGAACGCGCCCTCGGGAGCGGGCCGCGGCTCCATCGCGGGGAACGTGGCCCGCCGGTCGTCGTGGCGCGGCCTGCGCGCCGCCTGCGCGCTCACGCCGGCCTGCGCAGGGACACGAGGTCGGCCAGTTCCCTGTCGGTGAGCTCGGTCAGCGCCGCCTCGCCCGAGCCGAGTACCGCGTCGGCGAGCGCCCGTTTGGAGGCGAGCATCTCGGCGATCCTGTCCTCGACGGTGCCCTCCGCGATCAGCCGGTGCACCTGCACGGGCCTGGTCTGGCCGATGCGGTAGGCGCGGTCGGTGGCCTGCTCCTCGACGGCCGGGTTCCACCAGCGGTCGTAGTGCACGACATGGCCGGCGCGCGTGAGGTTGAGGCCCGTGCCCGCCGCCTTGAGGGAGAGCACGAACACCGGCACGCCGCCCTCCTGGAAGCGATCCACCATCCGCTCGCGCTCCGCCACGGGCGTGCCGCCGTGCAGCAGTTGCGCGGGGATGGCGCGGCTCGCGAGGTGCGCGGTGAGCAGCCGCGCCATCGACACGTACTGGGTGAAGACCAGCACGGAGCCGTCCTCGGCGAGGATCGTGTCGAGCAGCTCTTCGAGGAGGGCGAGCTTGCCCGACCTGCCGGTCAGCCGGGGCGGCCCGCCACTGCCGGCCGCGGCGCCCTCCTTGAGGTACTGCGCGGGGTGGTTGCAGATCTGCTTGAGTGACGTGAGCAGCTTCATGACGAGGCCGCGCCGCGCGATGCCCTGCGACTCCTCGATGGCGCCCATGGTCTCGCGCACCACCGCCTCGTACAGCGAGGCCTGCTCACGGGTGAGCGGCACGGGGTGGTCGCTCTCCGTCTTGGGCGGCAGTTCGGGCACGATGCCCGGATCGGACTTCTTCCTGCGCAGCAGGAAGGGCCGTACGAGGCGGGCGAGCCGGTCGACGGCCTGCTGGTTGTCCGCGTCCTTGACGCCGGCCGCCTTCGCGTTCTCGACGTTCTCCACGATGCGCGCGTGGCGCGCGCGGAACGTCTTCAGCGGGCCGAGCAGCCCCGGCGTCGTCCAGTCGAGCAGTGCCCACAGCTCCGACAGGTTGTTCTCGACGGGCGTGCCGGTGAGCGCGACGCGCGCGCCCGCCGGGATCGTGCGCAGCGCCTTCGCCGTCGCGGAGAAGGGGTTCTTCACATGCTGCGCCTCGTCGGCCACGACCATCCCCCAGCGGTGCTCGGCCAGCCGCTCCGCGCTCGAACGCATCGTGCCGTACGTGGTGAGGACGAAGCCGCCGGCGACCTCGTCGAGGCTGCGGCCCGCGCCGTGGAAGCGGTGCACAGGGACGCCGGGCGCGAACCGGGTGATCTCCCGCTGCCAGTTGCCGAGGAGGGAGGCGGGGCACACCACGAGCGTGGGCGGCTCCTGCCCGCCGCCGGCGGCGGCGCGGCGTGCCCGGTGCAGGTGGAGCGCGATGAGCGTGACGGTCTTGCCGAGGCCCATGTCGTCCGCCAGGCAGCCGCCGAGTCCGAGGGACGTCATCAGATCGAGCCAGGCGAGGCCCCTGAGCTGGTAGTCGCGGAGGGTGGCCGCGAGACCTGGCGGCTGCGGCAGCGTGCCTGGGCCCGCGGTGATGCGGTCGCGCAGGGCGGCGAGCGCACCCTCGGGCACCGCCTCGACCGTCTCGCCGTCGACCTCGGCGGTGCCGGTGAGCGCGACGGCCAGCGCCTGAGACGGCTCGAGCAGGCCCAGCTCCCGCTTGCGCGCCTTGCGCACGAGCGCCGGATCGACCACGACCCAGCGGTCGCGCAGCCGCACCACGGGCCGGTGCGCCTCGGCGAGCACGTCCATCTCGGCCTGGGTCAGCGGCTCGCCGTCGAGCGCGAGCTGCCAGTCGAACGACAGCAGCTCCGCGCTGTCGAAGAACACCGTGCCGTCCGTGGCGGACCCGGGCGCGGCGCGCGCCGGCCGTACGACGGCGGCCGCGGTGAGCGTGCGGGCCAGTTCCTTCGGCCAGTGCAGCGCGACGCCGGCGGCCGCCAGCCGGCCGGCCGCGGGGCCCAGCAGGTCGAACAGCTCGTCCTCGGCGAGGGCGAGCACGTCCGGTACGTCCTGCTCGGTGAGGCGGCCGAGCGGCGGCCAGACCCGTGCGGCCCGGCGCAGCGCCAGCAGGGCGTCGACGCGGGCGCGCGGCCCGAACGCCTCCTCGCCCTCCCCCGCCCACAGCCGGGACGCGTCCAGCACGAGCGTCGGATCGGCGAGGCTGTGGACCTGGACGAGTGCGGCGCCCGCGCTCCTGGCGCCTGCCGCCGCCGCGCCGTCCGGTTCGCGGTCGAAGGCCTCGTACGCCGAAAGGTCGAGCCTGAGGGAGATCCGCACGCCCGCGTCCATCCCAGCGGCGGCCTCGGCCGCCCACGCGCGCGCGCCGGGCAGCCGCTGCGGCGCACGCG
>NZ_JAGIQL010000316.1 GCF_017813245.1 Streptomyces montanisoli | reverse complement strand
CCCCCCCCCCCCCCCCCCCCGCCCCCCCCCCCCCCCCCCCCCCCCGCCCCCCCCCCCCCCCCCCCCCCCCCCCCCCCCCCCCCCCCCCCCCCCCCCCCCCCCCCCCCCCCCCCCCCCCCCCCCCCCCCCCCCCCCCTTCTAACAGGGAGAAGCGGGTACACGGGAACCATGGGTGACAGGAATTAAGACGTGTGCTCTTCGGATCTTCGGGCGAGAGCCAGTGCCAGCCGCGGCGTCAGGCGGAGGCTCTCGCCCGACACGAGCAGGCGCGCAGCCCGTGCCCGCCCCGCGCAGCTGGCGCGACGGCCTGGGCGAGCTGCGCGAGACGCACGGCGGCCCCGTCGACCTCGAACTCGTGCTGCGGTACTGCATGAGCGCCATCGCCGCCGAGCGGCCCTACGTCACCCCGGCCACGGCGCAGGCCGAGTGGGAGCTGTGGACGTGGGTGCGTGAGCTCGCCCTCGACCGGCTGACCCGCTTCTTCCGCGCCGAGCTGCGGCAGCTGTGGGAGGAGAGCCGCGAGCGCACCGACCGCGAGCAGCGGCGGACGGAGCCCGCGTACGGGGAGCGGCCGCGGCCCGGCGAGCGCACCAGCGTCCTGCTCGAACTCGAGCCGCGCGGCTGGGAGCGCGACAGCTACGACTGGCGCGTCGGCGTCGCGCACTTCAACGGCGAGGTCGACGCGATAGGGGACGGCACGGGCACGCGCCTCGACGAGCTGCCCGTCCACCTCGCGGGCCCGCTCGCCGAGGCGTTCCGCCAGTGCGACGAGCCCGACGAGCCGGCCGTGCTCCAGGTCGCGCTGGCGCAGGCGGCGCTGGGTCTCGACGTGGAGCGGTGGAGCCTCGCCCCCGGCGCGCCGCCGCTGGGGGCCGCACGCCCCGTGGTGGTGCGCTGCCTCGACCCCGAGCCGTCCGACGACCCGGCCGAGGAGCAGGCGCGCTGGGACCACCTGCACGCGGTCGCGATGCGTGCGCGTGACGTCGACTGCCAGGACGGCGCGCCGGCGGCCGTCGAGCGGGAGGACAGGCTGCGCTCCCTGGCGCCCGACACGGTGCCCGTCGTGTGCCACTACGCGGAGCGGCCCGACGCGGAGACGGCCGAGGGGTTCGGCCGCCTCGCCCGCAGCGGCTACCGCGTCGTGCTGCTGCGGCGGGCGCCCGAGAGCGGCCCCGAGACGCTCTGCGCCGACGTGCACAGGCGGGCCGCGCTCGCGGTCGCCGAAGCACGCACGGCAAGCCATCTCCCCGGTAGAATCCACGAGTTGCGCAAGGGCGTGTGGGACAAGAGGACCGAGACGTACTGGTCGGACCGTGTGGCGCTGTACTACGACGACCCGCGCCATCCGCTGCCCGGCCCCGGCCTGCTGCTGAACGCGCCGTGAGGGGCGCCCCCCGCGGCCGTCCCGCCTCCACGACCGTACGGCCCCGATCCCGGACAGCCCCGATCCTGGACAGCCCAGTGACGACCATGAGGAACACGCTATGAGCGAATCCAGCGAGTGGCTCATCTACCGCGGCGCGGGCGAACCGCACGAGGGCATCACACGGCTGCCGCCGCCCCCGCCGTGGCGGGACTTCACCGGGCGCGACACCTCGTCGCACGAGACGGACGGCGACGAGTCGGCCGACCGGCGCCTCGGCGTGCACCGGCACAGGGCCGAACTGCACAGGCCGGGCGCCGAGGAACTGGAGATGATCAACGCCGCGCTCTACCTGCGGCGCCCGCTCCTCGTCACGGGCAGCCCCGGGGCGGGCAAGTCCACGCTGGCGCACTCCGTCGCGGCGGAGCTCGGCCTCGGCCGGGTGCTGCGCTGGCCCATCGTCAGCAGGACCCGCCTCGTCGACGGGCTCTACCACTACGACGCGATCGCACGCCTCCAGGACGTGCAGGTCGCCTCGCACCTGGCGGCCCCTGGCACCGACCCGACCGCGGACATAGGCAGCTACATCAGACTGGGCCCGCTCGGCACGGCGCTGCTGCCGTCCCCGACGCCGCGCGTCCTGCTCATCGACGAGCTCGACAAGAGCGACATCGACCTGCCCAACGACCTCCTGAACGTGCTGGAGGAGGGCGAGTTCGCCATCCCCGAGCTCGAACGCATCGCCGACCGGCTGCCGGACGGCGAGGCGCAGGTCCTCAACCACGAGGGCGCCAAGGTCACTGTCAAGGGCGGCCGTGTGCAGTGCCGCGCGTTCCCCTTCGTCGTCCTCACGAGCAACGGCGAGCGCGACTTCCCGGCCCCGCTGCTGCGCCGCTGCATCCACCTTGAGCTCGGCCGCCCGGACCACCAGCGTCTCTCGACGTTCGTCAGGGCCCATCTCGGCGAGGAGGCGGCGCGCGCGGGCGACGACCTCATCTCGCAGTTCTTCGAACGCTCGCAGCGCCAGCAGATCGCCACCGACCAGTTGCTCAACGCCGTGTACCTGACGGGCATCGCCGCGCCGCAGAGCCGCGAGCGCCTCGCCGACCTGCTGATCCAGCGCCTCGACCGGCCGAGGTGAGGGCCTGATGTCCGGCGAGCCGTCACCGGCCGGCCCCGCACCGGGGCAGGACGGACGTTCCGCACCCGCGCAGGGCGGGAGCGCCACGCAGGACGGGCGCCCCGCGCAGGACGGGCGCCCCGCGCAGGGGGCCGGGCGGCGCGTCGCGCTGTCCGGATTCGTCGCGCGGCTGCGCCAGGCGGGCCTCGACCCGGACGCGCGCCAGCTGTGCGACGCGCTCTGGCTCGCCGGGCACCTCCCGACCGAGCCGGCGGACGGGCTGCCCGAGGACGACGCACACCCGCCCGGGGGACCCGAAGAACCCGAGGGGAAACAGGAGGGTGCACGCCCGGGCGAAAACGGCACGAAGGGCGTGACAGGCGACACCGGTGACGGGAACACTGCCCTCGTGAACGGCACAGGAGCACCCGGCCATCCGCGCCGTACGGCCGACCCGCGCATCGCCCTCGGCGCGCCCCGCAAGGGGCTGCCGGGCGGCGGCATCACCGCGGACGTGACCGGGCGCGGCGGCTCGGCGGCC
>NZ_JAGIQL010000315.1 GCF_017813245.1 Streptomyces montanisoli | reverse complement strand
GTGGGCGGCGGACCCGCGGCGGGCGGCGAGCCGGCGGCGGCCCGGCGGCCGGTCGTCGCGGTCGCGGGCGGTTCGGCGTTCACGTTCTCGTACGCGGAGCAGACGGAGCTGCTGACGGCGGCGGGCGCCGAGGTCGTGTCCTTCGACCCGCTGCGTGACGACGGGCTGCCGCCGGGCACCGCCGGTCTTGTGGTGGGCGGCGGGTTCCCCGAGGTGTACGCACCCGAGCTGTCGGCCAACGACGAGCTGCGCAGGGCGGTGGCCGCGCTGGCGCACTCGGGCGCGCCGGTGGCGGCCGAGTGCGCGGGGCTGCTGTACCTCGCGCGGTCGCTCGACGGCCGGCCGATGTGCGGGGTGCTGGACGCGGACGCGCGCATGACGGACCGGCTGACGCTCGGCTACCGGGAGGCCGTGGCCGTCGGCGACAGCGCGATCGCCGAGGCGGGGGCGCGGGCCCGGGGGCACGAGTTCCACCGGACGGTGCTGGAGCCGCGCGCGGGCACGTATCCGGCGTGGGGCTTCGTGCGGCCCGAGCGCCGCACGGAGGGCTTCGTGCGGCGCGGGGTGCACGCCAGCTACCTGCACACGCACTGGGCGGCCACGCCGGAGGCCGCGCGCCGCTTCGTGGCGCGGGCGGCGCGCGCGTGAGGGACACGCGTGATGAGGGGGCACGCGTGAGGGGGGCACGCGTGAGGGGGCGAGGCGCCCGCGCGTCCGGAGCGTGGGCCGGGCGCCGGCGCGGGCGGTCAGCCCGCCACGCCCACCACCAGCCAGATGAACGCGACCCCGAGCACCGTGCACAGCAGCGTGGAGCGCGCGGGGTGCTCGTGGTGGGCCTCGGGGAGGATCTCGGCGGCGGCGAGGTAGAGCAGCGCGCCGCCGAAGAACCCGAGATAGCTGCCGAGCAGTTCCTCGGGCAGCGTGAAGAACAGGGTCGACGCGGCGCCCACCATCGGGGCGACGGCGTCCGCGAAGAGCATGGCGAGCGCCTTGCGGCGGGCGTTCCCGTACAGGCTGGTGATCGTGTACGTGTTGAAGCCGTCGGCGAAGTCGTGGGCGATCACCGCGAGGGCGACCGCCGTGCCTATCGCGCCGCTCACCTGGAAGGCGGCGCCGAGCGCGACGCCGTCCATCAGGCTGTGGCCGACCATCGCGGCGGCCGCGGTGAGGCCGAAGCGCGGTTCGCGCGCGGTGCCGCCAGGGCCGCGCGCCGGCGCGTGCCCGTGCTCGTGCCCGTGTGGCGCCTGGGCGTGTGCCCCGGCGCTCCCGGAGGCGCCGGCGTGCGCGGCGGCCGCCTCCGGCGCGGTTTCGGCGGCCGGCGGCGGCTGCACGTCCTCGCCGCCGTGCGCGGTCCTGCGGGTCGCGAGGAGGCGCTCGACCAGATGGGCGACGAGGAAGCCGCCGACGAACAGCAGCAGCGCCTGCGGGACGCCAAGCACCTCGCGGCTCGCGGCGGAGATCGCCTCGGGCAGCAGGTCGAGCCCGACGACGCCGAGCATCAGCCCGCCCGCGAGGCCGAGCACGAGGTGGCGGCGGTCGGTGACGCGTTGCGCCGTCCAGCCGCCGAACAGCGTCATCAGGAACGCGCCGAGCGCGACAAACACCGCCATGAGCCCCTGCATAGCCGATCACTGCCGCCCCGCGCACATCCGGAGCGCTCCAGGGGCCCGTATGGAGGCCAGTCGTGACCAACCTCACGTTTGCCGGACCTTTCGGGCCCCCGGACCTGACGGTCGGGGTGGGCGCGCGGCGCGGTGTCACGGCGGACGAGGTGATCGCGCTGGTCGCGGACGCCCTGCTCGACGGGGGGCTGCGCCCCGCGCGCGTGGCGCGGCTCGCGACGCTCGACGCACGCGCGCGGGAACCGGGACTGGTGGCCGCGGCGGCGCGGCTCGGCGTGCCGCTGTGCGGGTACACGGCGGAGGCGCTCGCCGCGGTCGAGGTGCCCCACGCGTCCGAGGCGGTGCGGGCCGCCGTCGGCACGGGCTCGGTGGCGGAGGCGGCGGCGCTGGCGGGCGGTGGCGTGCTGCTGGTCGGCAAGCGCAAGGCGGCCGCCGGAACGGCGACGTGTGCGATCGCGGGCGCCCCGGCTGACGGTACGTCCGGTGACTGTTCGCGTGCGCACCGTGGACAGAACGTGTGTACGGGAGGTAGACAGCACGAACACGCTGGACCACATGCTGACGCGCCCTCCCCACAGGGCACGTACGGAGGGAGCGCCGTGAGACGCACGGCCGAGCAGGCAGTCGACGCGCACGATCTGCGCCACCACGGCGATGCCGAGGTCCTCGACCTCGCGGACGATCTCGTCGATCTCGCGGTGAACGTGCGCGGCGGGACGCCGCCCGCCTGGCTGCGGGACCGCATCGCCGCGTCCCTGACAGGCCTCGCGGCCTATCCGGACGGGCGCAGGGCGCGCGCGGCGGTGGCGGCGCGCCACGGCGTGCCGGTCGAGCGGGTGCTGCTGACCGCGGGCGCCGCCGAGGCGTTCGTCCTGCTGGCGCGCGCGCTGCCGGTGCGGCGCCCGGTGGTGGTGCACCCGCAGTTCACGGAGCCCGAGGCGGCGCTGCGGGACGCGGGGCACGAGGTGCGCCGCGTGCTGCTGCGCCCGGAGGACGGCTTCCGCCTCGACCCGGACGCGGTGCCGGACGACGCCGACCTCGTGGTGGTCGGCAACCCGACGAACCCGACGTCCGTGCTGCACCCCGCGGACACGCTGGCCGCGCTCGCGCGCCCGGGCCGGGTGCTCGTGGTGGACGAGGCGTTCATGGACGCGGTGCCCGGCGAGCCCGAGGCGCTCGCGGGCGACGTCGACGTGGAGGGGCTCGTGGTGCTGCGGAGCCTGACGAAGACGTGGGGGCTCGCGGGGCTGCGCGTCGGCTACGCGCTCGGCGAGCCGCGGGTGATAGCCGCGCTTGAGCGTGCGCAGCCGCTGTGGCCGGTGTCGACGCCGGCGCTCGCGGCGGCGGAGGCGTGCATGGCGCCCGCGGCGCTCGCGGAGGCGGACGCGGCCGCGCGCGCGATGTG
>NZ_JAGIQL010000314.1 GCF_017813245.1 Streptomyces montanisoli | reverse complement strand
CCCCCCCCCCCCCCCTCTCCCCGCCACCAGCCCGCATTCCCGCCACATCGGTGCCTGGTGTTCGGTCGCGTGCTCCTCCGGTCCCGAGCCGCTCGCGGCGGGCGCCTGGGGCGTCGGCACGCACATCGCGCGGACCGCGCGGTGGGTGGCGGGCGCCGGGTACGAGCCGGTCGTCCTGTGCGGCAGGAACGCGGAGCTGCGCCGTGACGTGGAGCGCGTGCCGGGCGCACGCGCCGTCGGCTGGACGGACGACATGCCGGGCCTGCTGGCCGGTGCGCACGCGCTCGTGGACAACGCGGCGGGGCAGACGGCGCTGGAGGCACTCGCGGCCGGCGTGCCGGTCGTCGGCTACCGGCCCATTCCCGGGCACGGGCGCGAGGGCGTCAAGCGCATGGCGCGGGAGGGGTTCACCGACTACGCGCGCGACTCGTGGGCGCTGGTCCGCTCGCTCGACGCCCTCACGGCGCCCGGGCCCGTCCGCGCGCGGCGCACGGCGGCCGGCCGGTCGCTGTTCGCCGCCGATCCGGTGGCCCCGCTGGAGGAACTGGCCGCCCGTCACGGCGCGGCCGGCGCCTGCCCCGTGCGCTGACCACCACGGCCGCCCGCCGTCGTACAGCCGTACGCGGGTGTTGATCGCGTGATGGCGGGGACCCCCGGTTCGGCGCGATCAACCCACCGCGAGGAGGGCGGAACCACCGCAAGAAGAACGGAGCCACGCATGTCCGATTCCGCATCGATCCGCTCCGGCAGGGCGTGCGCCCGGCGCGGACCCACAGGCGCCCGTACGGCGCACCGCTCGCACGGGGCCGTCCGGTGAGCGGGCTCACGGGTTCCCCCGCCGACCGGCGCGCGACCCTGACGGCCGCGCTGCGGGTGCTCGTGCTGGCCGCCGCCGCGCTCGCCGCCGTGGGCGCCATCGGCAGGGCGGCCGGCCTGCTCATGCTGACGACGACGCTCGGCCCGACCGCGTACGTCGTGCTCGCGCACCCCGACACCGAGGGCGCCAAGCTGCGCAACTCGGTGCTCGGGCACGCGACGGCGACCGCGTGCGGACTCGCGTGCCTGGCCGTCTTCGGCCTGTGGAGCCATCCGTCAGTGGCCGTCACCCAGCACGACACGTGGACGCAGATCGGCGCGCAGGCCCTGAGCGTCGGCGTCACCCTCCTCGTGCTGACGCTGCTCGGCGCCTACCACCCGCCCGCCGCGGCCACCGCCCTGCTCATCACGTCGGGCATCGCGAAGCCAGGACCCCAGCTCTACGGCATGCTCGCCGGGCTCGCCCTGCTGATCGCGGGCGCCGCGCTGCTCGCGAAGGTGCCGGGTGCGCGCACGCGGGCCCGCGACGACGGCCAGGCGAGCGCCGGCCGGGGCGACCGGGAGGGCCGGGAGGGCTGACGCGCGCGGAGGACGTCTGGTTTGCGACCGCGCTCAGGGGTTACCCATGGAGCGACGTGCCGGGGCCGCGCCCCCGCCTTTGTTGCCGACGGAGGGTGTCACGATGGCTGAGACGGGTTCGAGCGGCGTGCCGGTCGTTCTCGGTTCCGGCGGTGCCACGCTGTACGGGCCGCAGCCGGACGTGAGCGGTGCCGCCGGCTACCCGGACCACGCCCCGCGCATGGGGTTCTTCACGGACACCTCGGTGTGCATCGGCTGCAAGGCGTGCGAGGTGGCGTGCAAGGAGTGGAACGCCATTCCCGAGGACGGCATCGAACTGACCGGCATGTCCTACGACAACACCCAGGGGCTCGGCGCCGACACCTGGCGCCACGTCGCGTTCATCGAGCAGCGCAAGGCGCTCGGCGGCCAGGAGCCGGGCGTCGACCACAGCGACGTCGACATCTTCGCGGCGGCCGGGAGCCTCGGCGTCGCCCCCGCCTCCCCGGGCCCCGGGGCGACGACCCCGCCGCCGGACACCGCCACCCCGGCCGCGCCGGCGGGCGAGATCTCGCCGATCGCCGCGGACGGACGCACGGAGCTGCGCTGGCTGATGTCGTCGGACGTCTGCAAGCACTGCACGCACGCGGCCTGTCTCGACGTCTGCCCGACCGGCTCCCTGTTCCGCACGGAGTTCGGCACGGTCGTGGTGCAGGAGGACATCTGCAACGGCTGCGGCTACTGCGTGCCCGCCTGCCCCTACGGCGTCATCGACCAGCGCAAGGACGACGGCCGCGTGTGGAAGTGCACGCTGTGCTACGACCGTCTGGGCGTCGGCATGGAGCCCGCCTGCGCGAAGGCGTGCCCCACGGACTCCATCCAGTTCGGGCCGCTCGACGAGTTGCGCGAGCGCGCCGCCGCCCGCGTCGGCCAGTTGCACGACGCGGGCGTCGCCGACGCGCGGCTCTACGGCGAGGACCCGGGCGACGGCGTCGGCGGCGACGGCGCCTTCTTCCTCCTGCTGGACCGGCCGGAGGTGTACGGCCTGCCGCCCGACCCGGTCGTGACGACGCGTGACCTGCCGCAGATGTGGCGCTACGCGGGCGCAGCGGCGCTGACTCTGGCCGCGGGCGCGGCCGCCTGCTTCCTGGGGAGGTCCCGATGAGCCGCTCGGACGTGACGCGCGAGGGCGTCAAGGGCACGAGCCCGGGCAGGGAGGCGCTGACGGGCAAGGCCGCCGGGCGGCACAGGCGCCGCAGGCGCGGTGGCGAGGAACCCATGGTGCCCAAGGCGAAGTTCTCCTCGTACTACGGCAAGCCCGTGCTCAACAAGCCCACCTGGAAGCCGACGGACATCGCCGGCTACCTGTTCCTCGGCGGCCTCGCGGGCGGTTCCTCGGCGCTGGCGGCCGGTGCCCAGGCCACCGGGCGGCCGGGTCTCGGGCGCGCGGCCAAGGCCGGTGCCTTCGGGGCGATCTCGCTGTCGCTCGCGGCCCTCGTCCACGACCTGGGGCGGCCCGCCCGCTTCCTCAACATGCTCAGGGTGTTCAAGCCGACGTCTCCGATGAACGTGGGCTCCTGGCTGCTCAGCGGCTACGCGCCGCTGGCGGCCGCCGCCACCGCCTCCGACCTGACGGGCAGGCTGCGGCCCGTGGGCGCCGCGGCGACGGCGGGCGCGGCCGGGATCGGGAGAGCGGGCGAC
>NZ_JAGIQL010000313.1 GCF_017813245.1 Streptomyces montanisoli | reverse complement strand
CCGCACCCGCTCGTCGAAGCCGGCGCAGCCGGAGGCGTGAGGCGGCGGGCGTCGGCCCGCGGCTGACGCGATGGTGGCCCGGGACCCCGAGGGGTTCCGGGCCACCGGCATGCCGGGCCGCTGGCCCGGGCCGGGGCGCAGCGCCCGCCCGGATCACCGGCGCGCGCACCGCGGGCGCACCGTTAGCCTCGTGCCATGAGTCGGCCCCACAGCTTCGCACCGCCCGCCTGCGCCCGTGCCCGTACGCTCGCCACCTCCCGGGGCGACTTCGCCGTGATCGAGGCGCTGCCCGCCGGGGAGGCCGTCGCGACGGCCGTCCTGCTGCCCGGGTTCACCGGCAGCAAGGAGGACTTCAACGCGCTGCTCGAACCGATGACCGCGGCCGGCTACCGGGTCGTGTCCGTCGACGGGCGCGGCCAGTACGAGTCGGCGCCGCCCGCCGACCCCGGCGGCTACGCGCAGGCCGAACTCGCGGCGGACGTGCTGGCGCAGGCCGAGGCGCTCGGCGCGCCCGTGCACCTGCTCGGCCACTCCTTCGGCGGGCAGGTCGCCCGCGCGGCGGTGCTGCTCGACGCGCGGCCGTTCCGTTCGCTCACGCTGATGTCGTCGGGGCCCGCCGAGATCTCCCAGGCCGAGCGGGAGCGGGCGAAACTGCTGATCGACGCGCTCGCCGTGATGACGATGGAGCAGGTGTGGAACGCCATGGCGGAGATGGCGCCGCTCGAAGAGACCCCGGTCGACGGCGACGACCTGCGCAGGCGCTGGATGGCGACGGACCCGGCGCAGCTGGTCGCGGCGGCGGGTCTGCTGGTGGCGGAGCCCGACCGGGTCGACGAGCTGGCGGCGGTGCGGCCGCCGCTGCCGCTGCACGTCGTCTCGGGTGACGAGGACGGCATCTGGCCGCCGGAGCTGCTCGACGACATGGCGCGGCGCCTCGGCGCGCGCAGGACGGTCGTACCGGACGCGGGGCACTCGCCCAACACGGACAGGCCGGACCCGACGGCCGCCGCGCTGATCGGGTTCTGGGACGACCACCGCTGAGGCGCCACGGGCGGCGGTACCTCCCGGCTCAGTACTGCGCCTGGAGGTGCTGCCAGAACCCGTCGCGCAGCGCCCGGCGCAGCGTCGCGTGGCCGCGCAGGGACCGCTGGAGCAGGCGCTCCGCCTCGATCAGCAGGTCCTGGTCGACGCCGCCTGGCAGGTACGGGTGGCCGGGCAGCAGCTCGGCCATCGTCTCGCGGCCCCGCTCGACCAGCCAGGTCGCCGCGATCTGCGCGCCGACGAAGCGCACCTCGTCGCGGCTCGGCGGCGGCTGCGCCTCGTGCTCCCAGGTGGTGACGGGCCTGCGGGTCACGAACGGCTTGCAGAAGTCGAGGTCGAACGTGCGCTGGCTGTCGACCTCCCACAGCAGCGGCTCGGCCTGGTTGCGCCCGTCGGCGCCCTCGATGCCCCACAGGTGCACGCGCGCGCCGTAGCCCTGCGCCGCCTCGACGGCCGAGACCAGGTCCTCGTCGCCGCCGACGAGTGCGGCGTCGCTGATGGCGCGGTGGCGTGCGAGGGACTCGAGGTCCGTGCGGATCAGCGAGTCGACGCCCTTCTGCTGGTTGTTCGCGTTGAGGTTGCCGAGGCGCACCTTGACGTCGGGCAGTTCCGCGATGCCCTGCTGCTCGGGGGTGTGGATGCGGCGCCTCGCGCCGTCGTACCAGTACACGCGCAGCAGCCTGCTGTCCGCGAAGATGACGCGCGCCTTGTCGATCAGCGCCTCGATGAGGCCCTCGGCGTCGAGGTCGAAGGAGCGGCGGTCCTCGGTGCCCGCCACCAGCAACCCTGCCGAAGCGTAGACGTAACCCGCGTCGACGAAGATGGCGTGCGTGGACGGGGTCTTCGCCACCTCGGCGAGCATGCGGGTGAGCAGCTCGTTGGTGTGCGAGAGCCGCTGCACGAGGTCGTCGGCGAAGGCGCCGCCGGGCGCGTGGCACTGCACGCCTTCGCCGCTCGTCGTGGTGGTCTCCGTCTGCGGCTCGCTTGCCTCGCTCATACGCGCTTCGTTCTCCATGGCCGGCACCCGTACCGGCCAGTAGTTAGATGCTCGAAAGATTTCTTTAGCGTAGGGAATGTTTGCACAGCGAAAGTCGTTGATTCCGATGTATCGATCGATACTCGCTCGATAGTTTCGCTGTTATCAGCAGTTCAGTAGTTCTCCACCAGGAGGATCAGACGAAGGGAGAAGCCTTGCGCTTCGAGATCACGCGACTCGACGACGTCGACGGCACCGCCGTGGACAGCACCGTCGTTGAAGCAGCCTCCGTCAACCGGATCGTGCAGCAGGCCGCCGCGATGGGCCAGCGCATCTACATCCGGCCGGCCGAGACACCGGCCTCGTAACTCTCTTTCCCGCCGCCCCGACGCGATCATACGGTTCGGCAGACGACGCCACCGCGCCCCCCGATGTTCCGGGGGGCGCGGTGCTGTGTGGGGGGCGTCTCCACCGCGGCTCAGGAGCCCCGTACGACCTGGGTGACGCCGTTGATGATCTGCTGCACCGCGATGGCGGACAGCATCATTCCGGCGAGCCTGGTCACGAGCACGACGCCGCCGTCCTTGATCAGCCGGATGATCAGCAGCGAGTACCGCAGGACCAGCCACAGGACGACGTGCATGGCGGCGATCGCGGCCCAGACGGAGACCTGCGCCGTGACCCCGTGCGCGTGCTGCACGGCGAGGATCACGGAGACGATCGCGCCGGGCCCGGCGAGCAGCGGCATGCCGAGCGGCACGAGGGCGGCGTTGACGTCCTTGGTCTGCTTGGGCTCCTCCGTCTTGCCGGTCAGCAGGTCGAGGGCGATCAGGAGGAGGAGCAGCCCGCCGGAGATCATCAGCGCGGGCACGGAGATGTGCAGGTAGTCGAGGATCTGGCGGCCCAGGACCCCGAAGATCGCGATCACGCTGAAGGCGACGGCGACCGCCTGCCAGGCCATCGCGCGCTGCACCTTGGCGGTGCGGCCCGAGGTGAGCGCGAGGAAGATCGGCGTGATCCCGGGTGGGTCCATGATCACGAACAGGGTGAGGAAGAGGGAGCCGAACACGGCGAAGTCGAACACGGCGGGGCCTTGGTGAGGAGTGTGTACGGGGAAGGCGGCGCGGCGTGCGGGCACGCACGCGCGCGGGGACCGGCCGGACGCGCCTCGGAAGGCGGCCGGCCCGGCGGGTCGGG
>NZ_JAGIQL010000312.1 GCF_017813245.1 Streptomyces montanisoli | reverse complement strand
GGCCTGCGGCCGGGCCGGGCTGCGGCGCCCTGGACGGCGCCGACCCCGCGTCCGCGGGGGCGGGCGCGGAGTCGGGCGTGACGGTCGCCTCGGCCTCGCGTGCGCGGGCCATCAGCGTCGCGCCCGCCACCGCCCCCGGCATCAGGAATATCGCCACCACCGGCACGAGGAACGCCAGCGTCAGCGGCACCCCGAAGCCCAGCGCCATCAGCCGCCGGCCCTTCAGCCACGCCAGCTGCTCGCGCGCGCCCACCCGGCGCCGTTCCAGCGCCACCGCCGTGAGCTCCTGCGTCAGGTAGAAGCCGGACACGCAGAACCCGATCGCCGGCACCACCGTCTGCCCCACCACCGGCAGGAAACCGAGCGCGAAGAGCACGACACCCCACACCACGACTCGCAGCAGCACGTACGCGCTGTTCTTGAGGGAGATTCCGATCTCGCGCCACCACGGGAGCCCCGACTCCGGCACCACGCCGTCCCCGGACTCCGCACGCTCGACGGCCTCCGACAGCGCCTCGTAGAACGGCTGGCCGATCAGCAGCGTCACCGCCGTGAAGGTGATCACCGCGAGGAACAGCCCGAGCGCGAAGACCAGTACCGTCATGCCGCCGCGGAACAGCCCCAGCCACGGCGACGACCAGCCGTCGGCGAACGGCGTCGCCCAGGACACCAGGTCGTCCGCCCCGTACGCGAGGCCGACCAGCGCGCCCGCGTACACCAGCAGCGTCACCAGGCCGGGCAGCAGCCCGAACCCGAACCACCTGCCGTGGCCGCCCACCCACCGCTGGCCCTTCACCAGAAAGCCGAAGCCCGCCCCGAGATCGCCCATGCGGGCCACCCTAACGGGGCGGGCTCGGCCGTCACACCGGCCGGCGAGTCACACCGGCCGACGGCTCACGCCGCTGACAGGCTCACCTCGATGTTGCCGCGCGTGGCGTTGGAGTACGGGCACACCTGGTGTGCCTTCTCCAGCAGGTCCTTCGTGGCCGCCTCGTCCAGCGCGGGCACCGACGCGACCAGCTCGACCGCGATGCCGAAACCGCCGGCCGACAGCTTGCCGATGGAGACCTTCGCAGTCACCGTCGAGCCCGAGATGTCCAGCTTCTCCTGGCGGGCGACGACGCCCATCGCGCCCTGGAAGCAGGCGCTGTAGCCGGCCGCGAACAGCTGCTCGGGGTTGGTGCCCGCGCCGTTGCCGCCCATCGACTTCGGGGGGTTGACGACGACGTCGAGCTGCCCGTCGTCGGAGGCGACGCGTCCGTCCCGGCCGTTCTCCGCGGTGGCGACGGCGGTGTACAGGGGGTCAATGCGCTCAATCGACATGTTGTGCTCGTCCGTTCTGTTTGTACGCCGCGACTCGCGCCCGCGATCGCGGCGGCCTGCGTCAACTCTAGTGCGTGGGCCTCGCGCCCAGGCCGGTGTGTCCTACTGGCCGAGGGAGACGACCATCTTGCCCGTGTTGTCCCCGCGCAGCAGCCCGAGGAACGCGTCGAAGCCGTTCTCGATTCCCTCGACGACCGTCTCGCGGTACTTGAGTTCGCCGGACGCCAGCCATCCGGACACATCCGACACGAACTGCGGCATCAGCCCCTGGTGGTCGAGGACGAGCATGCCCTGGAGACGCAGCCGCTTCCCGATCACCAGCGCGAGGTTGCGCGGTGCGGGCGGCGGCTCCGTGGAGTTGTACTGCGCGATCATGCCGCAGATGGTGGCGCGGCCGTGCAGGTTGAACGAGGAGATCGCCGCTTCGAGGTGGTCGCCGCCCACGTTGTCGAAGTAGACGTCGATGCCGTCCGGCGCGGCCTCCTTGAGCTGCTGCTTCACGGGTCCGTTCTTGTAGTTGAAGGCCGCGTCGAAGCCGTACTCCTCCGTCAGCAGGCGCACCTTCTCGTCCGAGCCCGCGGAGCCGATCACCCGGGATGCGCCCTTGATCCGCGCCATCTGCCCGACCTGGCTGCCGACGGCGCCGGCGGCGCCGGAGACGAAGACCGCGTCGCCCTCCTTGAAGGAGGCGGTCTCGAAGAGCCCCGCGTAGGCCGTGAGGCCCGTCATGCCGAGCACGCCGAGGTACGTCGAGAGGGGGGCCTTGGACGCGTCGACCTTCGTGGCGCGCTCTGCGGGGACGGACGCGTACTCGCGCCAGCCGCCGTAGTGCAGCACGTGGTCGCCGGCCGAGAAGCCCTCCGCGGCGGAGGCGATGACCTCGCCGACGGCCCCGCCGTCCATGGGGTGGTCGAGCCGGTAGGGCGCCACGTACGACTTCACGTCGTTCATCCGGCCGCGCATCGCCGGGTCGACCGAGAAGTAGAGGTTGCGGACCAGGATCCGGCCGTCCTCCGGCGCGTTGACGGGGATCTCGCGCAGCGCGACGTCGCCGGGCTCCGGCCAGCCGTCGGGGCGGGAGACGAGGTGCCAGGCGCGGCCGGACGTGGGGAGTGCGGTCATGATCCGCATGCCTCCTTCGAGGGGGGACGGGGGAAGGTGTTTCACGTGATGCTTCAGTTGATGAAACAACCTTGCATCTCAATATTTCATGATGTCAAGCACATGGGTACGCTGACACGCATGGCCACTACCCGCACCGACCCACTGACCTTCGAGGTCGTCCAGCTCATCGGCTCCGTCGTGGCCCGCTACCACGAAGAGTACGAGCGGGCCGCCGCGGAGCACTCCCTGACCGGCGCGCAGGCGCGCCTTCTCGGTCTGCTGTCCGTGGAGCCGCTGCCCATGCGCAGGATCGCCAGAAAACTGAAGTGCGAGCCGTCCAATGTGACCGGCATCGTGGACCGGCTGGAGGCGCGCGGGCTGGTCGAGCGCAGGCCGGACCCGGACGACCGCAGGGTGAAGCTCGCCGCCCCCACCGCGAGCGGCCTGGCCACCGCGAAGCTGCTGCGTGGCTCGCTCGACTTCGCTCGCGAGCCGCTCGCGGAGCTGTCGGATGACGAGCGCCGCACCCTGCGCGACCTGCTGCGGCGCATGCTGGGCGACGACGCGGAGCTGTGAGGCCGGGGCGAGCCGGGCGGGTGGGCGCGAGAGGGCCTGCGGGGTCAGCCGCACCACCACAGGAACCGGGTGCAGTGGCTCCTGGTCGGTTGCGGCGCCGGCGGCGGGCCGGTCTGCGTCGGCCCGGGTGTCACGGGCGCCGACTGCGGGGGCGTGCCGGGCGTGGACCCTCCGGGCTGCGAGGGGTCGTCGGGGCCGGTCGCGGGGTCGCCCGTCGCCGTGCCGCCGCCCGCGCCACCGCCCGCGCCGTCC
>NZ_JAGIQL010000311.1 GCF_017813245.1 Streptomyces montanisoli | reverse complement strand
ACCCCCCCCCCCTTATATGAGGGAGAAGAGGGCAAACGAGATAGATCGGAGACAAAAGTTCAGAGGTGTGCTCATCGGATCTGGCCAGCAGCAGCCAGCCGGCGACGGCCGTACCCACCACCCAGCCGCGGGCCGCGCCCGGTGCGGTGGCCGAGACCACGCCCACGCCGGCGGCGGCGACCACGAGCAGGGTCAGGGGGAGGGCGAGCGACGACCGCGCCTCGTGCTGACGGCGCGATCTTGGGGCGACAGGCACTGACATTCCGCGGTCCCTCGGGGTTGGGGTGCGCTCCAGATGTGGCCGTCATGCAACCACGCGTGCTCGCGCCGGTACGCACGGAATGCGGTCAGGCCACCCGTGGGAGGGAGTTGACGGGAGAACCCGTGCGCGGCACTGGTGGTCCGTGGTAGAGGAGGTCACGGTGTGCCGTCCGCCGCCCTTCGCCGCCGTCTGTCGCCGTCCGCCGCCGGCGGCCCCACGGGCAGCGCGCCCGGCCCTTTCGCCGTCCTCTAACGTGTTGCCCGTGCGCAAGAGCGAAGAGGTGTACGAGGCGCTGGCCGCCCTGGGGCGCCGCACGGCCACACGCGCGGTGCACCGCGGCTGGCGGTGGATCCAGGACGCGGGCGCGGTGACGGCCGAGCGCCCGGGCCGTACGCGTTTCCGCCGGATCGGCCCCGGCACCCGGCTCGCGTTCCCGCAGGGGACGGTGTTCGGCGAGCCGTGGATCGAGCTCGGCGACCACTGCGTGGTGGCCGAGCAGGTCACCCTCACTGCCGGGCTCGTACCCGGACTCGACCTCGGCCCCGACCCCTACGTGGTCATCGGGGACGGCGTGGTGCTGGGACGCGGCAGCCACGTCATCGCCGACACGGCGGTGACGATCGGCCGGGACACGTACTGCGGCCCCTACGTCTACATCACGACGACGAACCACAGTTACGACGACCCGGACACCGCCGTCGGCAAGCAGTGGCCGCGCATCGCGCCCGTGGTGATCGGCCCGGGGTGCTGGCTCGGCACGGGCGCCGTGGTGCTGCCGGGCGCCGTGCTCGGCAGGAACGTGGTGGTCGCCGCGGGCTCCGTCGTACGCGGCGATGTGCCCGACCACGCGGTGGTGGCGGGCGCCCCCGCCAGGATCGTGCGGCGCTACGACGATGAGGAGGGGTGGCAGCCGCCGCTGCGCACCCCGGCGCCCCCCGTCCCGTTCCAGCGGGACGGTACGGGCGCCACTGGCGGTCCGGGCACCACGGAGAGCGCGGTCACCACGGACCACACTGTCACCACTGAAGAGAGCGGCAGCCTGAGCGCGGACGGCTGACGGGCGCGCCGGCCGGCTGCCTTCTCAGGCCGTGGCCAGCAGCACCGAGCCGACGAGCGCGAGCCCCGCACCCGCCGCCTGCACCGCCCGCAGTCGCTCGCCGAGCATGCCGCGCGCGGCGAGCGCGGTGACCACCGGGTAGAGCGAGGCGAGCACGGCCGCCACGGTCACAGGACCGTGCTGGGCGGCGACGCTGTACGTGCCGTTGGCCGCGACGTCCGCGAGACCCACGAACGCGAGCGCGGGCAGCGCGGCGAGCAGCACGCGCGCGCCCGTCCTGCCGTCCCGCTCCTTGGGCAGCGCGGGCGCGCCCCGCCGTGCCGACGCCCACAGGGCGGCTCCGCCCACCGCCACATTGGTCACGCGCTGCACGAACAGGGCGAGGAAGAGCCCGGTCACGGTGGTGGACGCGGAGGAGATCAGCGCCATGACCGACCCGAAGCCGAGCGCCGCGACCAGCGTCAGCAGCACCGCCCGGCGCTGCACGGGGGCGCCGCGCAGTTCGGGCCCGCCCGCGAGGACGATGCCGGCCACGGCGACCACGACCCCGGCCAGCTGGGCGAGTCCGGGCCTGCCGCCGACGGCGATGCCCACCGCGACCGGCACGGCGACGCCGAGCGAGCCGAGCGGCGAGACCACGCCCATCGGGCCGAGCGCCAGCGCCTTGTAGAAGCAGAGCATCGCCACCGGCCCCACCACGCCCGCCGCGACCGCGTACCAGAGCCGGGCGCCGCCCTCGTGCCACCCGCCGGTCGCCACGACGATCGCGCCGAGCACGACGACGGCCACGGACTGGGAGACCACGACCACCGTGAGCGCGGGCGTGCGGCGCGTCAGCAGCCCGCCGCCGAAGTCGGCGAAGCCCCACAGCACGCTCGTGGCCAGGGCGAACAGGACGGTCACGGGAAGCCTCGCAGTACAGTGTGGTGGACGCCCCGGTGCACTCTGCTGGAGTACGGCGCCAGCGACACTGTAGTGCACCTTATTGCACTGATGTATCGAATATATTGGACGGACGGACGGTCGTGGACCTCGATCAGCTCACCCAGGCGCTCGGCCGCAACCTCAAGCGCCGGCGGGCCGATCGCGGGCTGACGCTCGACGCACTCGCCGAGCGCTCCGGGGTGAGCCGGGGCATGATCATCCAGATCGAGCAGGCACGCACCAACCCGAGCGTCGGCACCACGGTCAAGCTAGCCGACGCGCTCGGCGTCAGCATCGCCACCCTGCTCGACTTCGAGCGCGGGCCGCAGGTGAGGATCGTCGGCGCCGACCAGACCGTGCGGATGTGGTCCACCCCGGCGGGCAGCCACGCCAGCCTGCTCGTCGGCAGCGAGTCGGACGGGCCGCGCGAGCTGTGGAGGTGGACGCTGATGCCCGGCGACGCCAGCGCGTCCGACCCGCACCCACCGGCCACCACGGAGCTGATCCACGTCTCGGCGGGCGAACTGACCCTGGTCGTCGACGGATCGGCGCACACCGTGCCCGCGGGAAGCTCCGCCGCCTTCGAGGCGAACGTCTCGCACACCTACCGCAACGACGGTGCGAGTCCGGTCGAGATGGTGATGTCGGTGTCCATCCCGCCGGTGCGCTGAACGCGCCGGGCGTCGTCTTCGCGGAACCGGCGGCCCCGTTTCGCCTGCGGCAGCAACGGACTGACGGCCGGTCAGGCCTGCCGGGCGCGGGCGGGGGCCCGACGGCCGAGCGCGCACGCACCGTTGACGGCCTCCGCCGAACGCGGCAAAGTTCTCGCGGCGGATGAACCGACAACGTTGTCAAAACGTTGTCGCTCCAGTGTCGTACCGGACAGAGGAGTGGTGGCATGACGTTCGAGGAGGGGTCTGCGCGGCGGGGAGGCCTCCTCGAACGTCTTGGCGCTGGTCCGGGGAGGACGGGTCCCAAGTCCTGTCACCGCTGGATTTGGAGTGTCGTCTGTGCCGCCAGGAGAGGGGGGGGGGGGGGGGGGGGGGGGGGGGGGGGGGGGGGGGGGGGGGGGGGGG
>NZ_JAGIQL010000310.1 GCF_017813245.1 Streptomyces montanisoli | reverse complement strand
CGTGCGTGGGCACGCCGACGGGGCTCGGCCGCGCGGGCCGTGGGCGCCCCCGAGGGCGCGACCACGCCGCCTCCGGCGGCCGGCGCGCTCAGTCCGCGCGGACGGGGAACTCGCCCTCGGCGACCCGCGCGCGCAGCGCGTCGCCCTGGGTGACCTGGCCGGGCGAGCGGACCACCGTGCCGTCCTCGCGCTGCAGCACCGCGTACCCGCGCTCCAGCGTCGCCGCCGGGGACAGAGCCACCACGCGCGCCAGGGTGTGCGACAGCTCCGAGTCGGCCCGGTCGAGCAGGTGGCGCAGCACGCGGCGGCCGCGGTCCGCGAGGGCCGTCACCTCGGCCTCGCGCTCCTCGACCATCCGCTGCGGCCGCTCCATCACGGGCCGCGCCAGCGCATGCGCCAGCCCGCGCTCCTCCCGCTCGAGCAGCGCCCGCACCGTGCGCAGCGCGCGGTCCCGCAGCCCGCGCACCTGCTCAAGCTCCTCGCCGACGTCCGGCACGACCCGCTTCGCCGCGTCCGTCGGCGTCGACGCCCGCACGTCCGCGACCAGGTCGAGCAGCGGCGAGTCCGGCTCGTGGCCGATCGCCGACACCACCGGCGTACGGCACGCGGCCACCGCCCGCACCAGCTGCTCGTCCGAGAACGGCAGCAGATCCTCCACGCTGCCGCCGCCGCGCGCCACCACGATCACGTCCACCGCCTCGGCCGCGTCCAGCTCCTTCACCGCCTGCACCACCTGCGCGACCGCGTTGACGCCCTGCACCGCGGTGTTGCGCACCTCGAAGCGGACCGCGGGCCACCGGCGGCGCGCGTTCTCCAGGACGTCGCGCTCCGCCGCGGACGCGCGCCCGCAGACCAGGCCGATCAGCTGCGGCAGGAACGGCAGCGGCCGCTTCCTGTCCTGCGCGAAGAGCCCCTCCGCGGCCAGCGACTTCTTGAGCTGCTCGAGACGTACGAGCAGCTCGCCCATCCCGACCGGCCTTATCTCCACCGCACGCAGCGACAGCTGGCCGCGCGGCGCGTACCACTCCGGCTTCGCGTGCACCACCACGCGCGCGCCCTCCGACACCACGTCCGCGATGGCGTCGAAGACCTGGCGGTAGCACGTCACCCCGACCGAGATGTCGAACGACGGATCGCGCAGCGTCAGGAAGACCACGCCGGCGCCCGGGCGGCGGGAGAGCTGCGTGATCTGCCCCTCCACCCACACCGCGCCGAGCCGGTCGATCCAGCCGCCGATCAGCCGCGACACCTCGCCGACGGGGAGCGGGGCCTCCGGTGACGTTGTCAGAGCCATACCGCCGAGCGTATCGGCCCCCTACGACACCGCCGCCGAGGTTGTCCACAGCCCCCTGAGGGTGATCCCGCGCGGCGGGGCGCCCCCCGTACGATGGTTCGCATGACTGCAACGCCCGACTCGTCATCCGCGTCAGCCGCCTCATCCGCGTCGTCCGCCGGAAAGCGCGTCCTGCTCGCCTCGCCGCGTGGCTACTGCGCGGGCGTGGACCGCGCAGTGATCGCCGTGGAGAAGGCCCTGGAGCAGTACGGCGCCCCGGTGTACGTCAGGCACGAGATCGTCCACAACAAGTACGTGGTGAAAACGCTCGAGAAGAAGGGCGCCATCTTCGTCGAGGAGACGGCCGAGGTCCCCGAGGGCTCGATCGTCATGTTCTCCGCTCACGGCGTCGCCCCCGTCGTGCACGAGGAGGCCGCCGCGCGCAACCTCGCGACGATCGACGCCACCTGCCCCCTCGTCACGAAGGTGCACCGCGAGGCCGTGCGGTACGCGAAGGAGGACTTCGACATCCTCCTGATCGGCCACGAGGGCCACGAGGAGGTCGTCGGGACGTCGGGCGAGGCCCCGGAGCACATCACGATCGTGGACGGCCCGGCCGATGTGCCCGACGTCGAGGTGCGCGACGAGTCCAAGGTCGTCTGGCTGTCCCAGACGACGCTGTCCGTGGACGAGACGATGGAGACGGTCGACCGGCTGAAGGAGAAGTTCCCGCAGCTGGTCTCGCCGCCCAGCGACGACATCTGCTACGCCACGCAGAACCGCCAGATCGCCGTGAAGCAGATGGGCTCGGCGGCCGACCTCGTGATCGTCGTCGGCTCGAAGAACTCGTCCAACTCGGTCCGCCTCGTCGAGGTCGCCCTGGGCGCCGGCGCGCGCGACGCGCACCTGGTCGACAGCGCCGAGGAGATCGACGAGGCATGGCTCGACGGCGTCACCACGGTCGGTCTCACCTCCGGGGCCTCCGTTCCCGACGTGCTGGTCGAGGGCGTCCTCGAGTGGCTGACGGGGCACGGCTTCGAGGACGTGGAGATCGTCAAGGCGGCCGAGGAGTCGATCACGTTCTCGCTGCCGAAGGAGCTGCGCAGGGACCTGCGCGCGGAGCTCGGCACGTCCTGAAGGCGCCCGCAACCCGCCGCCGGCCGCCGCGCCCTTGGCCTTAACGTAAGCCCATGAATGTCTTCGGAGTGGACATCGGCGGCTCTGGCATCAAGGGCGCGCCCGTCGACCTGGCGGCCGGCGACCTGGCGCAGGCACGGCACAAAGTACTCACCCCGCACCCGGCGACGCCCGAGGGCGTACTCGAAGGCGTCGTCGAGGTGGTGCGGCACTTCGACTGGTCGGGCCCGATCGGCATCACGTTCCCCGGCGTGGTGACGGGCTCCGTGGTGCGCACGGCGGCGAACGTCGACAAGTCGTGGGTCGACGTGGACGCCGGGGCCCTGGTCGGGGACCGGCTCGGCATGCCGGTCGTCGTCATGAACGACGCCGACGCGGCGGGCGTCGCCGAGATGGCCTTCGGCGCGGGCCGCGGCCACAAGGGCGTCGTGATGATGCTGACGTTCGGCACGGGGATCGGCAGCGCGCTGTTCCACGACGGCGTGCTCGTGCCGAACACGGAACTCGGCCACCTGGAACTGCGCGGGCACGACGCGGAGAAGCGCGCGTCCGCGAAGGCGAAGGAGGACGAGGACCTGAGCTGGAGCCGCTGGGCGCGCAACAGGGTGCAGAAGTACCTGGCCCACCTGGAGCTGCTGTTCTCGCCCGACCTGTTCATCATCGGCGGCGGGGTGAGCCGCAAGGCGGACAAGTTCCTGCCCCGCATCGAGGGCATCAGGGCGGAGATCGTCCCCGCGGAGCTGCAGAACAACGCGGGCATCGTCGGCGCGGCGATGACGGCGGCCCGCCACTGAGCGGGCGCGGCGGCTCACGGCCGCGCCACCGGCCCCCGAGGGCGGCGCGCCGGGCGTGCCCCTGGCGTGCCCCTGGCGCGTGCTGATCCGATGAGCATACGTTTGGACTTCTGTCACCGTAGCATTCCGTATGCCT
>NZ_JAGIQL010000309.1 GCF_017813245.1 Streptomyces montanisoli | reverse complement strand
CGCGCGCAGCCGGCCGCGCGGGCCGGACTTGGGGCGTGTGCGAGCGGACGGGGACGGCGCCGGCGGCAGGGCGTGCGCCGGGGCGTGCAGAGGGGCGTGCGGTGCCGGCGGCTTCTCGTGGTGGGACACCCGCGCGATGGTAGTGGGGCGCGCGCCCACCGTCAGAGGCCCTGTCCGATACGCCGTAGTACGCGCAGGGAACGCGTGACCGACGTCTCCTCGAAGGCGCCGGACGCCAGCGCGCGCCGGTAGATCCGGTAGGGCGCCCTGCCGCCGTCCGCCGGGTCGGGGAACACGTCGTGGATCGCCAGCAGCCCGCCGGGCGCGAGGTGCGGCACCCAGCCCTCGTAGTCGCCCGTCGCGTGCTCGTCGGTGTGCCCGCCGTCCACGAACACCATGCCGAGCGTCCCGCCCCACACCGCCGCGACCTGCGGCGAGCGTCCGACCACCGCGATCACCCGGTCCTCGAGGCCCGCACGGTGCAGGGTGCGGCGGAACGTGGGCAGCGTGTCCATCACGCCGAGCTCCGGATCCACCACCTCGGGGTCGTGGTACTCCCAGCCGGGCTGCTGCTCCTCGCTGCCGCGGTGGTGATCGACCGTCACCGCGACGGTGCCCGAGCGCCGCGCCGCGTCGGCGAGCAGCAGCGTCGAACGCCCGCAGTACGAGCCGACCTCGAGCAGCGGCAGGCCGAGCGCCCCCGCCTCGACGGCCGCCGCGTACAGGGCGAGGCCCTCGTCCCGCGGCATGAACCCCTTGGCCGCCTCGAAGGCGTCCAGCGTCTCCTCGGCGGGGGTGGGCGCGTGCCCTTGCATGGCGTGCTCCGTGGTGGTGGTGTCGGTCGTGGGGATCGTGGCGGCCGCTCCGGTGGCGTGGCCCGGCTGGCTGCGGCTACGCGGCTCATGGTGCCAAGCCGCCCCGGGCCCCCGGCCACCGGGGCGTCCGGCTGCGGCCTCGGGCGGGGCGGCGGGGCCCGTCCCGGAACCCCAGCGGGGGCACCGGCGCCTAGGCCGAAGGTCCGAGCCGATTCGGCCGTTAATCGGATGTCAGGGGCGCGGGCGCCCTGCGAGCATGACGCCATGCCCACCACACCGCCCGAACCATCCCCGTCGGCGCCCGCCTCGGCCCGTGTCCCGCCGGCCGCGCCCGCCACCGGCGCCGGCGCCGGTGGACGCCGGGAGCGCGCCCGTACCGTCCCGGCCTGGGCGGTCATCCTCATCGCCTGCGCCGGGCAGTTCCTCGTCGTCCTCGACGTGTCCGTGGTCAACGTGGCGCTCCCGTCGATGCGGACGGACCTCGGCATGAGCGAGAGCGGCCTGCAGTGGGTGCTCAACGCGTACTCGATCGCCTTCGCCGGCTTCATGCTGCTCGGCGGCCGGGCCGCCGACCTGTTCGGGCAGAAGCGGACGTTCCTGCTCGGCCTCGCCGTGTTCACCATCGCCTCGCTCGCCGGCGGCCTCGCCCAGGAGAGCTGGCAGCTGCTCGCGGCCCGCGCCGTACAGGGTCTCGGCGCGGCCGTGCTCGCCCCCGCGACGCTGACGCTGCTGACCTCCGCCGTACCCGCGGGGCCCGCACGCGTGAGGGCCGTCGGCACCTGGGCCGCCGTGGGCGCGGCGGGCGGCGCGGCAGGCGGGCTCGTCGGCGGCACGCTGACCGACCTGCTGTCCTGGCGCTGGGTGCTGCTGATCAACGTGCCCGTGGGCGCGCTCGTGCTGACGGGCGGCGCCCTGTGGCTCGCCGAGCGCAGGGGCGGCAGCGGCAGGCGCCTCGACCTCCCCGGCGCGGTCCTGGTGACGGCGGGGCTCGCCGCCCTGTCGTACGGCATCGTGCAGACCGAGCGGAGCGGCTGGGGCGCCGCGGGCACCCTCGTCCCCCTGGCCGGGGGCCTCGTGCTGCTCGCCGCGTTCCTCGCGCTGGAGGCGCGGGCGCGCGAGCCGCTGATGCCGCTGAAGGTCTTCCGCACGCGCGCGGTCGCGGCGGCGAACGCGGCCATGTTCGTCTTCGGCGCGACGAGCTTCGCGGTGTGGTTCTTCATGACGGTCTACGCGCAGAACGTCCTGGGCTACACACCGTTCCAGGCGGGCCTCGCGCTCGTGCCGAGCTCGCTGAGCATCGTGCTCGGCTCGAAGATCGCGCCCGCGATGATGCACAGGATCGGCCCGCGCCAAGTGGCCGTGATCGGCGGCGTCATCGCGGCGGCCGGCTTCGCGTGGCAGTCGGGGCTGAGCGCCCACGGCGGCTACGCGACGTCGATCCTCGGCCCCGGGGTCCTCGTCATGACGGGCCTCGGCATGTCGGGCACACCGCTCGCGGCGCTCGCCACCGGCAGCGCGGAACCGCAGGACGCGGGCCTGGTGTCCGGCATCGTCAACACCGCAAGGACGATGGGCGGCGCGCTCGGGCTCGCCGTGCTGTCCACGGCGGCGGCGACCCGCAGCGGGCCGGGGACCGATCCGGTCGCGCTGACGGCGGGATACGCGCTCGCCTTCAGGATCGGCTGCGGGGTGTCGGTGGCGGCGGTCCTGCTCATGCTGGTGTGGCTGCCCCGTCGGCCGTCGGCACGCGAGAGGGCCGTGCGCGGCTGACGTCGCGTCCGCGGATGCGCCTCACAACCGGGTGCGCCTCACAACCACCCCTGGCGGCGCGCTGCGCGCACGGCCTCCATGCGGTTGCGCGTGGCCGTCTTGCCGATCGCGGACGACAGGTAGTTGCGGACCGTCGACTCCGACAGGTGCACCCGGGCCGCGACGTCCGCGACCGTCGCGCCGTCGGCGGCCGCGCCCAGCACGTCGCGTTCGCGTGCCGTCAGCGGATTGGGCCCCGCGCTGAGCGCGGCGGCGGCGAGCCCCGGGTCGACCACCGTCTCGCCGCCGAGCACCCGGCGGATCGACGCGGCGAGATCCTCGACGGGGCCGTCCTTCACCAGGAACCCGGCGGCCCCCGCCTCCATCGCCCTGCGCAGGTAGCCCGGCCTGCCGAACGTCGTGAGGATCATGACCCGGCACGAGGGCAGCCGCTCCCGCAGGTCGGCCGCCGCGTCGAGGCCGCTGCGGCCGGGCAACTCGATGTCCAGCAGCGCCACATCGGGCCGCGCGGCGAGCGCCTCCGGCACGATGGCGTCCCCCGAGGCGACCTGGGCGACGACCTCCATGTCGTCCTCCATCCCGAGCAGCAGCGCGAGCGCGCCGCGCATCATGCCCTGATCCTCGGCGAGCAGCAGCCTCACGGGCGGCGCCGAGGGCTGCGCGCCGCGGTCCGGGGTGTCGGTCATGGGCTCAGCGTAGAGCTCACGCGCCGGGCTCCGCGGCGCCCGCCGCCCCGGGCGGCCACGTCCGGCCGCCGCGCCGCGCTCACCCGTCGGCCGCCGCGGGAACCCCGG
>NZ_JAGIQL010000031.1 GCF_017813245.1 Streptomyces montanisoli | reverse complement strand
GGGCCTCGGGGTGCACGTCCAGCTGGTCGGCGATGCGCTTGATCGCCCCAGCCCGGACGGCCGGGTCCTTGCGGGCCTCGACCGCGAGACGCGTCGCGCGTTCACGCAGTTCATCGGGGTACTTACGGGGAGCAGCCATGAGCGGCATCCTTCCGGGTCTTCGATGTCTCCATCAAACCCGGGGCGATTCACTCTTCCAGTTCGGTTCGTCGCTTGAGCAGGTCTTCGCGATCTATGGCAACGTGCTGGAAGTCGACGGAAATGGCGAGGTGCTGAACGACGGGGACGCGCAGTACCGAGCCGCACAGTGGATTCGCCGCCATTGCGACCCAACTTACGAGGTCGAGCCGCCCTTCCAGGCTTGGGAGACGGAACTGCACGGCCCATGAATGAGCCGGCAGCCTTCGGGGAACCTCACGTTCGATACACATCGACGCTGCGGGTGTCTCAGCGATGAGGCTCTCGCGGTGGTGGAGTCGCTGGCGGCTCGTGCCACGGCCGATCCGTCGGACGTGGACGGTCGGGCTCTCGACGGCTATGACGACGTCCGGAGCTTCCTGCATCTGTGGTGATGACGATCCGCGCGTACGGGTTAGGCAGCGTTCACGCTGCTCACGCGGGCAGTCAGGCGCTTGTCAGGGACAGCCCGTCCGAACAGAAGCTACGCCCGCAGTTCCTTGCGGAAGACCGTAGAGCTGTGCCTGACCGTCATGCCCACCCGCAGATACAGGTCGAGCGCGCCGGTGTCCGAGTGGGTCCATAGTGTGCACGTGCGTCGTCCCGCCTGGTGGAAAGCGTGGAAGGCGTAGCGCAGCAGGTGGCGTGCGATGCCCTGGCCTCGCTGATCGCGGCGCACCGCGACCTGCTCGACGTATCCCTCGTCCGACTCGGGCAGGTCCAGGGACAGCGCGGCGCCGACCAGTTGAGCGTTGTGGAAGGCGAGCGGCGACAGGGCGGGGGCGAAGGTGGGTCGGTCGACGGTGTGTTTTGCCCACTCCGCATAGGGCTGACGTCGCTCTTGCCACTCGTCGAACGCGTCCTGCACCAGCAGGTGTGTGGCTGGCTCATCCCCGGCACGTAGCGGCCGGACCATGATTCCCGGCGGCGCCTCAGGCACAAGTGGCTCGTCCGGCATGGTGTATTCCATCAGCCAGGCCGTAACCAGTGGTGCGTAGCCTCGCGAGCGCACCAGCGCGACGGCTCCGGCGTCGCTGTCGGGGACCGTCTGCACGATTCCCTCGCTGCCCGCCTGGACGGCCCGTGCCTCGACCCAGTCAAGCAGCGCAGCGCCCAGGCTGCGCCCACGGTGGTGGGGATGCACGTCGATCTCGGAGCGCCGATCCGCCCAGGCCCACGCCGCCAGTCGACCGGACGGGTCACGAACAAGAACGGTGTCCGAGCTCGGCGTCAGACCGGGGCGGGCGAAGACGGCGGCTACAGACCCGGCATCGGTGCGCACCCGGCCGTTCGCCGCCCGCTCGCAATCCGCGACCAACGCGTGGATCACGTCGACGTCGTCAGTGCCGGCAGGTTGTGACCGGTAGCCGGGTGGCAGCATCGGGCCGGAGAAGGGCACCACGAGACCGTAGTGCGGCGTCGGTCGCGTGTCCAGGACACCCTGAGGGCGGGACGCGCCGCGCCCGCCCACCCTGGGGGTGGATCCGGGTCTCCACCCCCCGGCCTCGTATCTCCACCCGGTGACCGGCCCGTGGGCCGATGGCACGGTCACGCGTCGCGGCGACGGTGGACGCATGACAGCGAACATCGTGATCATGCAGCTGGCCATTCTGGCCGTGGTGCTCGAATCCGACCTCGGTCGTCGCAGGATCGGCTGGTTCCGGGTGGGGCGGCCGGTCGTCGGTGTGATCGTCATCGTGCCGTTCTTCTTCACCTCGCTGCCCACGGGCGGCGACGACCTGCTGCTGCAGGGCGCGGGAGCACTGGCCGGGGCCGTGCTCGGGCTGTTCTCGGCCTGTCCGCTTCTGGTGTCCGTCGGCTACTGCCCCGATTGGCGACGGCGTTGGCCGCGCGCCTCGGCCAGCGCGGGCAAGCCTGCCGCGTTCAGCCGCTCAGGGGTCGGTTACGCGGCCATCTGGATCGCTGTGACCGTCGCCCGGCTCGGCTTCGCCTACGGCGCCCAGCATGTGTTTCCCGTGGGGCTCGGAACCTTTCTCGCCGGTCACCATCTGAGCGGCACCGGCCTGACCAACGGCTTCATCTTCCTGTCCGTGGGCATGAGCCTGTTCCGCAGTCTGGGGCTGTGGCTGCGAGGCAGGGCATGCCTGGCTGCCCAGACCCGGCCGGGCGCACTGCGGGCGCGGTCCTCTGCCGTGCCGTCCTGGGACAATGCGGAGCGATGAGTATCACCAGCAGATTCAGGTCGGCCGCGGATCCTCCCGGCATCGGGCTGAGCGGCATGATCCCCGATCCGCGTGCGCAGGCCGCGGTCATGCTGGTGGGGCTGGGCGTGTCGGTCTGGGCCAATGTCGCCACCCTCCCGGCCGGTCCTGGGGTCGTCGCGCCCGTTGCCTTGGCCGTCGCGGCGGTGGCCTGGCTCGTCCTGATCGCCGGGCCGCTCCTGATCGCCGGGCCGCTCATGGCCGCCGGGCCGCTCCTGACCGCCCGCGCCCGGGGCGCGCACGTGGCCGTGGCAACCACGGTGATGTGTGCGGCCGGTGCGGTGCTCGCGGTCACGGACGCCAACGGGCTGATCTTCACCGGCCTCGCGGTGAGCATGGCCGCCGCAACGTTCGATCCGGTTGTCGCCCTCGTGCTGTCCGCCGCCGGTCCCGTCGCCTACTGCCTGGCGGCGATCGCCCACGGGCCGTTCCCCGGTCGCCTGCTGGCCACCGCCGCCGCGGCCCTCGCCGGGCTGGTGGCCGGTGCGAGCCGACGCGAGATCGACCAGCGCGCCCGGCACAGCACACTGGTCGCCACCGAACGCCGCCGCGCCGCGCTCGCCAGGGCCGAGGCGGAGCTGGCCGGTGAGCGCAACCGTCTCGGCCGCGAGCTGCACGACGTGCTCGCCCACACCCTCGGCGCGCTGTCGATCCAGCTCACCGCGGTCGACACGCTCGCCCGCACGAGCGCGCCGCGCGAGAAGCTGCTCACGCAGATCGAGCTCGGCCACGAGCTGGTCAGCACAGGTCTGGACGAGGCGCGCCAAGCCGTTCGCGCGCTGCGGGGCGAGGCCACACCGCCGGCCGCGCAGATCGAAAGGCTGTGTGAACTGCACCAAGCGGAGTTCGAGGTGGAGGGTGTGCGCCGGGATCTCGACGCGGGCACCACGCTCACGCTCTACCGGCTCGTTCAGGAAGCACTGACCAACGCCGCCAAACACGCCCCCGGCGCCCACGTGCACGTACGAGTCGGCTTCGGTCAGCGGGACGTGACCGTGCAGGTGGGCAATGCCAGGCCCGCCGCCCCGAAACCCGAGACGCGCGCGACACCGCGCACAGGCGGCGGTGGGTTCGGGCTGCGTGGCATGCGGGAACGCATCGAGCAGGCCGGCGGCGATCTCCGGGTCGGCCCCACGCCCGACGGCGGCTGGCGCGTCGCCGCACGCGTCCCCTATCGGCGGGGTGGCTCGGCCAACCGCGAAGACGGGAGCAGCGGATGAGTCCCACACCGATCTCCGTCGTCGTCGCCGACGACCATCGGGTCGTTCGCGAGGGCCTGGCCACCATCCTCGACGCCGTCGACGGGGTGCACGTCGCCGGGCTCGCAGCGGACGGCGCGCAGGCCGTTGACCTCGCCGTCCTGCACGAGGCCGGCGTCGTCCTGATGGACCTGCACATGCCCGGCACCGACGGCGTCGAGGCCACCCGTCGGCTGAGGAGCGAGCGTCCGGACACGGCCGTCGTGGTGCTCACCACCTACACCGACGACGACTCCGTCCTCGCCGCCCTCGAAGCCGGCGCGATCGGCTACCTGACCAAGAACGCCTCCGCCACGGACATCCACCGTGCCATCGAGGCCGCCGTGTCCGGTCACGCCATGCTCGATCCGGTCGCCGCCACCGTCCTGATCAACGCGAGCCGCCGCGACGACCCCGGGCATGCCGAGCGGGACGCGGCGCTCCCCGACGGCCTCACCGAGCGCGAGGCCCAGGTGCTCGGCCTGATCGCGCAGGGCATGTCCAACGCGGAGATCGCCGCCAGGCTGTACCTGAGCCGCGCCACGGTGAAGAGCCACGTCCATCAGATCTTCGCCAAGACCGGCAGCCGCGACCGCCCGCAGGCCATCGTGTACGCGCACCGGCATGGAATCCACGCAGAGGAGGATCCCGGCCGGCGGGACGGGTGAGGGGCCGATCGGCCCGCTCGTCACATGCCTAGCGTCCGGCCGACGCGCCCGCCAGGAAGACGGTGATCGCGTCGTCGACGAGCGCATCGCTCTGGTCCGTCGTGATGCGCCCTGACGTGACGAGCGCCGAGATGCCCTGGACGGTCGCGGACAGCAGCAGCGTCAGCCGGCCGACGTCGCGCGCGTCGTACGCGCCCGCTTCGGCGGCCGTGCTCATGATGTCGGTCATCGTCGCGAACAGGCGTTCCGCAGCGCCCGCGACCGCCTCCGAGGGGCCGACCACCTTCGCCGAGAACATGAGGTCGAGCAGCGCGGGCTCGCGCACCGCGAACCGCACGTACGCCGAGGCGGCCGCGCGGAGGGCGGACGCGCCACGGCCGGACGTCCCGTCGCCGGACGTCCCGTCGCCGGGCGCGCCGTCGCCGGACGCCCCGGCGCCGGAGGTGCGCGCGGCCGCCCCGCGGATCTCGTCGGCGAGGCGGACGAAGCCCCGCTCCGCCAGCGCGTCGAGGAGCGCGGCGCGGTCGATGAAGTGACTGCGCGGGGCTCCGTGGCTGACGCCCGCCGCGCGGGCCAGTTCACGGAGGGACAGCGCGTCGATCCCCCGCTCACGGAGCACCGTCTCCGCCTGGTCGAGCAGCACGGCACGGAGGTTGCCGTGATGGAAGGGCCGGTCGTCGGGCATGGGACCCATGGTATCGGGATCTAGGCGTTGACTAGGAACTAGGCACTGTCTACTCTGACCGTGCGGCGCGGGCGATCCGGCGGCGCGATCCAGCGGCCATGCAAAGAGAGTTGGGACGCAGATGACCGAACAGAACGTCGCGCTGTGGCTGCCGAAGCGCGGCGCCCACTTTGCAGTGGGGCCCGCCCCTCGAACGCCACCGGCGGCGAACGAGATCGTCGTGCGGGTGCGGGCGATCGCCGTGAACCCCGTCGACGGCCTGCCCGGCTTCCTGTACCGCGTGGTGCTGCCGTGGCTCACCTTCCCCGCGGTCGTGGGCTCGGACGTCGCCGGCGAGGTTGTCGAGGTCGGTCCCGGCGTGACGCGGCTGCGGCCGGGCGATCGGGTGCTAGGGCACGCGTTCGGCGTCGAGAAGTCGCAGAACCGTGCGGCCGAGGGCGCGTTCCAGCACTACGTCGTGCTCATGCAGCACATGGTCTCGCCCATCCCCGACTCGCTGCCGTTCGCGCAGGCGGCGGTGGTACCGCTGACGCTCTCGACCGCGGCCACCGGCATGTTCCAGCAGGACCACCTCGGCCTCGCGATGCCGTGCGCAGACCCCGTCGACCCCGTCGACCGGTCGGAGACGGTTCTCGTGTGGGGCGGTTCGACGAGCGTCGGGAGCAACGCGATCCAGCTCGCGCGAAACGCCGGCTACCGCGTCGTGGCGACCGCGTCACCGCACAACTTCGGCTACGTGCGCTCGCTCGGCGCGGCCGGGGCGGTGAGCTACCGCAGCCCCACCGCCGTCGACGAGGTCGTGGACATGATCGGCGAAAGCCCACTCGCCGGGACGCTCGCGATCGGGTCCGGGTCGCTCCCGAAGGCCATCGCGATCGCGGCCAGGACCGAGGGCAGCAAGCGCGTCGCGTCCGCGCAGACCCCGCTCGTCGCACGCGTCCAGTCCTGGCGTGCACCGCGCCAGGGGGTGCGGGTGAACGGGATCTGGGGCGGCACCCTGAAGGACAACGAGGTCGGCCCCGCGATCTACGCCGACTTCCTCCCGGCCGCGCTCGCCTCCGGCGCGTACCGCGCCGCGCCGGACGCGACGGTCGTGGGCGACGGCCTCGCCCACATCCCCGAAGCGCTGCGCCGGCTCCGGGACGGCGTCTCCGCGACGAAGCTGGTCGTCACGGTGTGATCCGGGCACCACCGATCGGGACCGTGGCGCCCGGCGTCAGGCGGTGGTAGCGCGACGGGGTGCCGGGGCCCTTGTCGCCGAGGAAGCCGCCGACCATCGCCGTGCCGATGTCGTTCAGCGCGCCGTCGTGGATGGCGTAGGCGTCGCGTGGGGCGACCTCGCGGACGTAGTCGATCAGGTGGCCGACCGTGGACCAGGGGGCGTGCACCGGCAGCAGCAGTGTGGAGACGGGGGCGGCGGGGACGGTCAGCGCGTCGCCGGGGTGGAAGAGCGCGTCGTCGACGAGGAAGCCGATGTTGGCGATGCGCGGGATGTCGGGGTGGATGACCGCGTGCCACGCGCCGTGGACCTTCACGTCGAAGCCGGCCGCGGTGAACGCGTCGCCCTCCCCGACGGCCGTGACCCGGGCGCCGAGGCCGTCCAGTTGCCCCGCGACCGCGTGGTTGGTCCACACGCGCAGGCCCGGGTTGTCGCGGGCCGCGCGGCGCAGGGCGTCCTCCGAGAAGTGGTCGAAGTGCTCGTGGGTGACCAGCACCGCGTCGGCGCCCTCCAGCGCCTGCGGCTCGGTCAGGCCGCCGGGGTCCACCACCAGGCGGCGGCCGTCCTTCTCGACACGGACGCAGGCGTGGCCGAACTTGGTGAGCTGCATGGTCGGGGGTCCTCTCGCTCGAAACTGTACAACTAGGTTGTAGAACTGCATTGTACAACTGCGGCGAGGATGTCTGGGTAGGATGCCCGCATGGACGAGGACGGGCCGATCGAGGACGTGGCCGACGACGGGCTGGCCGATGAGTTGCGGCAGTCGATCGGGGCGCTGGTCAGGACCGTACGGGCCGTGGACACCATGCCTCCGGGCGAGGCGGCCGCCCTCGGCTACCTCGACCGCGGCGGCCCGCTGACCACGGCCGACCTCGCCCAGCGGCGCGGCGTCACGCACCAGTCGGCCGCCAAGTCCGTCAAGGAACTCGCCGCCGGCGGCCTGGTGCGCGCGGAGCCGCACCCCAGCGACGGCCGCAAGCTCCTGCTGCACATCACCGACGACGGGCGCGCCCGCCTCAAAGGCGAGCGCGCCCAGCGGGCCCGCGTGCTCGACGCCGCCATCCGCGACGAGTTCAGCGCCGAGGAGCGGCGGCGACTGGCCGACTGCGTCGGCCTGCTGTCCCGCCTGACGGGGCGACTCGCCGGGAGGTGACGCGGGCGCGCCCCGGCGGCCGCACCGGCGGCCGGGCTCCGGCTACGGGCGTGGCCCGACGATCCGCCCCGTGGCGCGGTCCGTGACGGTGATCGCGAGGGCCGGGCAGGAGTCGGCCGCGTCGAGCAGCGCCTCGTCGGGGACGCCGTCCGCCGCGCCCGGCAGGACGCGGGCAGCGTCTCCCGGCAGGACGAAACGTTTCGGCAGGAGCGCGACGCACATGCCTGAGCCGATGCACTGGTCCTGGTCGACCTCGACGTGCCACGCGGGGTCCGTACAGCCTTCAGGACCGCGCGCCGGGACCCGGGCCGTCACCAGCCCACCGTCATCCGGCTCGGGGCGCGGACGAGCATCCCCTCCTTCCACACGACCTCGCCCGCCACACGCAGCCCTGGCATCGTCGCGGTGAGGGCGCGCAGCGCCTCCTGGAGCTCCAGCCTCGCCAGCGGCGCGCCCAGGCAGTGATGGACGCCGTGGCCGAACGTCACGTGCTGGTTGGCCGTGCGGTCGAGGCGCAGCTCCTCGGGGTCCTCGAAGCGCGCGGGGTCGCGGTTGGCCGCGTTGGTCGCCACGATCACGGGCTCGCCCTCCCGTACGAGCACCCCGCCGACCTCGACGTCCTCCGTGGCGTAACGGGCGAAGGCGCCGCCTACGATGAGCGGCACGAACCGCGTCAGCTCCTCCACCGCGGCGGGGATCAGCCCGGGATCGTCGCGCAGGCTCCGCCATTCCTCCGGGTGGTGCAGCAGCACGTGGACGAAGTTGGGGATCTGCGACGCGGTCGTCTCGTGGCCCGCGATAAGGATGCCGACGCAGAGGTTGACCAGCTCCTGCTCGCCGAGCCTGTCGTCGGCGTCGCGGGCGGCGATGAGGGCCGAGATGAGGTCGTCCTTCGGGACGAGCCGCCGCGCTGCCACGTGGCCGGTGATGTAGTCGCGCAGCGCGAGCATGTTGGCGTACTGCTCCTCCTGCGTGAGGCGGCTCGTGGACAGCACGCCGTCGCTCCACTCGCGGAACCTGGGCCGGTCGGCGGCCGGTACCCCGAGCAGTTCGCAGATGACGGCGATCGGCAGCGGCAGCGCGAAGTCCTCGACGAGGTCCGCTGTGTCGCCCCTGGCTCTCAGCCCTGCCAGCAGGTCACCGGTCAACCGCCGCACCCAGGGGCGCAGTTGCTCGACGCGCTGCTTGGTGAAGGCGCGCGAGACGAGGGTGCGCAGCCGGGTGTGGTCGGGCGGGTCCATCGAGAGGATGCTGTCCGATTCGACGCCGGCGCCCGGCGTGTGCCGTGGCTCGTCGTGCTCCTGCGCGGCGGCGCGGGAGAAGCGGTGGTCGCTGAGGACAGCGCGCACGTCGGCGTAGCGCGTGGCCAGCCAGGCGGGCTCACCGTAGGGCATCTGGACGCGGATCATCCCGTCGGACTCGCGTGCGCGGGCGTACGCCTCGTGCATGGCGAGCCCCGGGCCCTTGTTGAAGGGGTAGGGAACGGGATCGGGGGGTGTGGTGGGGGGCGTGGGGGGCGTGGTGCTCGTCAAGGGAGTCTCCCTCTCGTACACGACGTACACGACGGTTGAGGAGGATTCGAGCGCGCCCGTGGGGAGTTGGGCGCCGCGGCGGAGACGAACGGGCCGGCCGGCCGCGGGAGGCGCCTCCCGGGCAGCCGTTCACCACGCTAGGCAGGCGCGGCGCGGAGCGTCAAGATCGCCTCACGCGGCGTGCATGCGGCGCCGGGGCGGCGCACATGAGAAGCGGCGGCCCCGGCCTCGCGCTGTCCGCGTGCCGTGCCGGGTCCGCTCCGCGCGCAGCCGGGTCCCGGTCCGCCCGTACTGGCCGGGCGCGTGCCGCGTGGTGGCCCTCGGGCGCACACAGCCGGTGGCGCCGCGGGCGGCGCGCGCGGATCCGGCGCCCCGGCGTCAGTCGGTGAGCGTGCGGCCGAAGCCCGTCGCCAGGGGCATGCGCAGCCCCAGCGGCGGCGGTGCGGCCAGGGCGTCCTCCACCGGGCGTGAGAACGCCCTCGGCAGCAGCGCGCCGAGGGCGAAGTCCTTGGTGAGGGCCGCCACTTCGCGGTGGTGGCCGCGCAGCGCGTGGCCGTCGCCGCGCACCTCGAAGCGGCACGTGTCGCGGTTAGTCTTCTTCGCGCGCTCCGCGAGCCGGTACGACAACTCGGGGTCGACACGCCGGTCGTTGGACCCGTGGACGATCAGGACGTGGCGCCCGAGCAGCTGCCGCACGGGCTCCGCCGGGGCGGCGAGGCCGTCGTCGGGCAGCCAGGGGGCCAGCGCGACGACGGAGTTGACGGCCTGGTGGCCGGCGGCGTGGAGCGCGGCCCTGCCGCCCATGCCGTAGCCGGCGAGGCACACCGGCACGTCCCCGTAGCGGCGGACGGCCTCGTCCGCCGCCCACCGCGCGTCGGCGCTCAGCTCCGCGTCGTCGCCGTTCCAGCCGCCCAGCCGGTAGTGCACCACGTGCACGAGCACGCCCTTCGGCGCGCACGCCTTCCCCAGGGACCTGGCGAAGGGCGCGACGGCCGCACGCACGAGCGGCGAGGGGCGCCTGGCGGACGCCTCGGCGCCCGTGGGCAGCACCAGGACGACGCCGCACGCCGGCGTGGTCCCGGCGAGCGCGGCGGCCGGCCGGCCGAGCCGTGGCAGTGGTGGCGCCGCCCCCTCGCGTTTCGGTCCTTGCGGGCGCGCCGTTGCGCCCTGGCCTGCCTGATGTCCCATGGCCGAACACTGTCAGACCGGCGCGCGGACTCGCTCCTTCCGCGCGGTCACTGTTACGTATCTCGGTCACCATCGCGTATCGGGAAGCACCGGCAACCACCCGCTCTACGCGCGTAGGCGCTAGATTGGACGGATGACGAGCCAGCCGGGACCCACCGCCCCACTCCCCGACGCGGACCAGATCCGCCGCGCCCCCAAGGTGCTGCTGCACGACCATCTCGACGGCGGGCTGCGGCCCGGCACGGTCGTCGACCTCGCCCGCGCGTGCGGGTACGAGGGGCTGCCGGAGTACGACGGCGACAAGCTCGGCACGTGGTTCCGCGAGGCCGCCGACTCCGGGTCGCTGGAGCGGTACCTGGAGACGTTCGCGCACACCTGCGCCGTCATGCAGACGAGTGACGCGCTGCGCCGGGTCGCCTCCGAGTGCGCGCAGGACTTGGCCGAGGACGGCGTCGTCTACGCCGAGGTCCGCTACGCGCCCGAGCAGCACCTGGACGGCGGGCTGAGCCTCGAAGAGGTCGTCCGTGCCGTCAACGCGGGCTTCCGCGAGGGCGAGCGGCTCGCGCGCGAGAAGGGCCGGCGCATCCGCGTCGGCGCGCTGCTCACCGCCATGCGGCACGCCGCGCGCGCCCTGGAGATCGCGGAGCTGGCCAACGCCCACCGGGACTCGGGCGTCGTCGGCTTCGACATCGCGGGCGCGGAGGCCGGCTACCCGCCCACCCGCCACCTCGACGCGTTCGAGTACCTGAAGCGGGAGAACAACCACTTCACGATCCACGCGGGCGAGGCCTTCGGCCTGCCGTCCATCTGGCAGGCGCTCCAGTGGTGCGGCGCCGACCGGCTCGGGCACGGCGTCCGCATCATCGACGACATCGACGTGGCGGAGGACGGCTCCGTGACGCTCGGCAGGCTCGCGGCGTACGTGCGGGACAAGCGGATCCCGCTGGAGCTCTGCCCGAGCTCCAACCTCCAGACGGGCGCCGCCCCCTCGTACGCGGAGCACCCGATCGGGCTGCTGCGCAGGCTGCACTTCCGCGCCACCGTCAACACCGACAACCGCCTGATGTCGGGCACGAGCATGAGCCGTGAGTTCGGCGCGCTGGTGGAGACGTTCGGGTACGGGCTCGACGACATGCAGTGGTTCACCGTCAATGCGATGAAATCCGCGTTCATCCCTTTCGATGAACGACTGGCCATGATCAATGACGTGATCAAGCCCGGTTATGCCGAGCTCAAGTCCGAATGGCTGTTCAGTCAGACCGCTGTGACCAGCTGATTCGCCGGCCGATTCGGTTTTCGGCGGACGGATGCCTGGCGCCGGGGACACGGCAGGGGATTGTCGGGGGATGTTTGCGGGGCACGAGCGGCGCTGACTAGCTTTCAGAGCCGCTCGTTTTCCCCCACCCCCAAGGACGAGAAATCCAGATGAACAGGTCCGCTGCCAAGACCCTCGGTGCCGCCGTGCTCGGCGCCGCCTTCGCCGCCACCGCCGCCGGCACGGCCTCGGCCGCCATCGGCCCCCTCCCGGACACCGGCAAGGCGCTCGACACCGTCAACAAGCTCCCGGTGGACCAGGTCGCCAAGGAGCTGCCGAACGCGGGCACCGACACGCTGACGGCGACCCGTTCCGCCGCGAGCACCGTCAACACGACCGCCCCCCAGGTGCTCCAGGCCGCCAGGGCCGCCAACCCGCTGGGCTCGCTCCTCGGCGGCCTCCCGGTGAACGGGCTGAACAAGGGCCTGCCGGTCGACGGCCTCGGCGGCTGACCGTTCGGACAGCGCCCGTGCCCGTGGGGCGCATCCCGGAGTACCCCGAGGAATCTCGGAGTACCCACGGGGTGCGCCCCACGCGTCGTCGTGCGCCCCGCCGCGTCCGCTACCAGGCGGCCCTCGCCGTCTTCTCGCCCGGCAGCAGGATCCACAGCGCCAGGTAGAGCAGGAACTGCGGTCCCGGCAGCAGGCACGACACCAGGAAGATCACGCGCATCGTCGTCGCGGAGGTGCCGAAGCGCCGTGCCAGCGCTGCGCACACTCCGCCGATCATGCGTCCGTCGCGGGGGCGGACCAGTGCACCGGACATGAGGGGCTCCTTCGCGAGAGCGTCGTGGGAACCGCCGTCCTGTGTGCGGTTCCGATGACTCCATGGTGCTCGGGTACCCACTCGCAGGCGTCGCTCTACGGTGCGATGCCGACCCTGGGAATCGTCGGGGTGTGCCCCTCGGGGGTCTCCCCCTCAGGGACCGCGTCGGGGTCGTACACGTCACCCCGTGGAGCCACACGGCCGTCGGCCGCGGCGACCCGCGCGGACGCGGACGCCCGCAGGCGGCGCCGGATCCCCGCCCGCCCGGCGGGCACGATCAGGGCGTGGGCGAGCGCCACGCCGAGCGTGTTGAGGATGAGCGAGTCCACGTCGAGCACGCGCCCCGGCACGCCCGTCTGCAGCAGTTCGATCGTCAGCGAGATGAGCAGGCCGGCCCCGGCCGTGCGGGCCAGCGACGCCCACGGGGAGACCCAGAGCCTGCCACTCACCACCGGCAGCAGCACCCCGGCGGGCGCGAGGAGCGCGAGCCCCTCGACGAGGCTGCGGATCCCGTGGACGGCGCCGAGCGCGAAATCGGCCCTGATGCCGGCGAAGGGGCGCAGGTTGGCCGCCGTCACCCAGGGTGCGTCGACCGGCCGCAGCGTCAGCCACGCCACCGCGAGCAGGTGCACGAAGAGCAGGAGGGCACCCACCGCCCTCAGGCGGATGGCGGCACTGCCGCCCGAACCTAGACGCACATGTCCCTGGACGCCCGGGACGCGCCGCGCGGTTCCCCGTGAGAGCAGCGTCACTCGCGCGGACGCACACCCGCGCGCGGGGCAGGGAGTCCCGGGCTGCCCGGGCGGAGGTTCTCAGGCCACGGTGGCGGCGGTGGCGGGGACGGCCGCGTCGGGGTCGTTCTTGACGGACGCGTCGCACGTGTACGCGCGCGGGGCGTACGGTCCCGGCCCGCCGAGCACCACCCGCCCCTTCTCACCCCTGGCCGCGCCGCCCTCGGCGAACGTGCAGACGATCTGCGCGAGCGCGGTGCCCGGCAGGTCCTCCGGCTGGGCGCTCAGCCGCAGCGTGGCGGCCGGATCGCCCGAGCGTCCCGCCGTCGCGAGCAGCGGCGGCTGGACGTACGTGGTGAACCCCGCCTGGTGCTCGGCGGCCGAAGGACGGGCCTGGAGGGAGTCGAGCAGCGCCTGGGCTATGCGCACGCGCGCGTCGGGGGTGTCGCGCCGCGGCATGTGGACGGCACGCTCGACGGGCGCGAGTTCGGACGCGCACACCAGGTAGACCCTGACCGGCACGGTGCCGGGACCGGCGTCGGCGTCCGGGTCCTTCGCGCTGACGGCGCAGGGCATCCTGGACGGCGCCGCGCCCGCGTCGACGGGCACCGCCGTGGTGCGCACGCCGCAGGCCGAGGAGACCGCGGCCGCGAGCGTCGCCACGAGCGCCATCGCCGCGCGCCTGCGGCGGGCGCGTCCCGCGCGCGTCGTGCCGTTCACCGCTCGCGTCACCGCTCACGGTCCTCTCCGCGCTCGTCCCCGGGGCCTTCGTCGCGCGGCGCGCCGCGCGGCAGCCGCAGGACGAACATGGCGCCGCCGTCCGGCACGTTCGAGGCGGTGATGGTGCCGCCGTGGATGTGCGCGTTCTCCATGGCGATGGACAGGCCGAGGCCGCTGCCCTCGGAGCGCGGACGCGAAGCGGACGCCTTGTAGAACCGGTCGAAGACGTGCGGCAGGACGGCCTCGGGGATGCCGGGGCCGTGGTCGCGCACGGAGATGACCAGTTCGTCCCCGTCGGACGTGCCCGACGCCTCCGTGCGCACCGAGACGCGCACGCCTGAGCCGCCGTGCTTGAGCGCGTTGCCGATGAGGTTCGCGAGGATCACGTCGAGCCTGCGCGGGTCGAGGCGGGCCATCGTGCCGCGTTCCGCGTCCAGGTGCACCGCGTCGAGCCAGGCGCGCGCATCGAGGCAGGCGGTGACCTGGTCGGCGACGTCGACCTCGTCGAGCACGAGCCTGGCGGTGCCCGCGTCGAACCGCGTGACCTCCATCAGGTTCTCCACCAGGTCGCCCAGCCTGCGCGTCTCGCTGACGACGAGGGTCACGGCCGGCGCGATCATCGGGTCGAGGTTGTCGGCCTCCTCCTCCAGCACCTCCGTGACGGCCGTGAGCGCGGTCAGCGGGGTGCGCAGCTCGTGCGACATGTCGGCGACGAAGCGGCGGCTCGACTCCTCCCGCGCGCTCATGTCCTCGACCTTCTTCTGCAACGAGGCGGCCGCGTTGTTGAACGTGCGGGACAGGTCGGCGAGTTCGTCGGTTCCGGTGACCCTGAGGCGGGTGTCGAACTCGCCCTCGCCGAGCTGGCGCGCCGCCTCGCCGAGACGCTGCACGGGCTTGAGGACCGTACGGGCGGCGGCCTGCGCGATGAGCGCGGCCCCGACGAGCGCGAGCGCGGCGGCGATGCCGAGCGACCAGGCGAGCGATTCGAGGTCGGCGCGCTCCTGGGCGAGCGACTTGAACATGTAGCCGGTCAGGTTGCCGCCGTCGATGTGCGCGCCGCCCACCAGGTAGGGCGTGCCGTCGTGGTCGACCCGCTGCCAGAACAGGTGGTACGCGAACTCGTTGGCGGGTGAGACCTTCTGCCGGTGGCGCACCGCGTCGCGCAGTGTGTCCGGCACGTCGGACAGGGTGAACGCGCCAGGGGACGACGCGCCGCTGATCGTCCTGCCGTCCGACGCCTTGCCGATGAGCAGCACGTCGTAGGCGTTGCCGTCGGCCGCCATCTGCTTGGCGGTGGTGCCAAGATCGCTCGCGCTCGGCCGCACGGGCAGGTCGGCCGCGCGGCTCTGCATCTGCCGGCGGAAGTCGTTGAGCGTCGCGTCCTGCGTGCGGGTCAGCACCGCCTCGCGGTTGATCCAGTACGCGATGCCGGACGCGGAGACCGCAGCGGTCAGCGCGACCGCGCCGAACACGAGCGCGAGGCGCAGCCGCAGGCTGCCCCAGCGCAGGCCTATGCGCGCCCACTTGCCGTGGTCGGCCTGCCCGGCCTGTCCGGCGGCCCGGCCGCCGCCCTGGTCCTGCGCGCCGTCCTCGTCGTCCTTCACCGTGCGTGGCTCACGCCGTCCTTCGCTCACGCAGGGGCGTCCAGCCGGTATCCCACACCGCGCACGGTGCGGATCAGCGTCGGCGACGACGGTACGTCCTCGACCTTGGCGCGCAGCCGCTGCACGCAGGCGTCGACGAGACGCGAGTCGCCGAGGTAGTCGTGTTCCCACACGAGGCGGAGCAACTGCTGCCTGGACAGGGCCTGCCCGGGCCGTCTGCTGAGTTCGAGCAGCAGCCGCAGTTCGGTCGGGGTGAGCTGGAGGTCGTCGCCGTTCTTGGTGACGGTCATCGCGGAGCGGTCGATGACCAGGCTCCCGAACGTGGCGGAGTCGGTCGACTCGCGTTCGCCGCGGCGCAGCACGGCGCGGATGCGCGCGTCCAGCACACGGCCCTGCACGGGTTTGACGACGTAGTCGTCCGCGCCCGACTCCAGGCCGACGACGATGTCGATGTCGTCGCTGCGCGCGGTGAGCAGGATGATCGGCAACTGGTCGGTGCGGCGGATGCGCCGGCACACCTCGAAACCGTCGATGCCCGGCAGCATGACGTCGAGCACGATCAGGTCGGGCCGTTGTTCCTTCAGCAGTTTCAGGCCGTCCTCTCCCGTCGCCGCGGTGGCCACTCGGTGGCCCTGGCGTGACAGGGAGAGTTCGAGGGCCGTGCGGATGGCGTCGTCGTCCTCGATCAGCAACAGGAAAGGCACGAGGGTCATTCTGAACCATGCGGCCACCGGAGTTCGACCGTCCCACCCCTTCGCACGCGCCCACCGGGCGTGCCCCCGCCGGTTCGGCACGTATCCCCCTTCTGTCCACCCCGGTACGCGGGGTGCGGCCGACCCCCTGTGACACCTTCGTGACAGTCGGGGGACAGCGCGATGAAGTGGGTTCGGCAAGCTCTTCGGCGTAAGGGAACACGAGGCTCCGACCGAGGGGGGCGCGGGATGAACGCACTGCACGAGACGGTTGCCGGGGCGGTCGTCACGCGTCTGCACGACATGGGGGCCGCGGAGCGGTCCGCCGTCGTGAGCGGACGGGCGTGCGTGCGGGGCACCGCGGCCGGGACGGGGGCCGGAAGCCGGCACAAGCCGCCGTACATGGCGGTCGTCGAGCCGGCGGCGCGCGGCGGCGTGGAGGCCGGGGGGCTCCACGTCGAGGGCGCGGGGCGCTCGGAGCAGACGGACAACACGGCGGAGTTCACCGCCTACGTCCAGGAGCGGCGCGCTTCCCTCTACGCGGCCGCCTACCACCTGACCGGTGACCGGTACGAGGCGGAGGACCTGCTGCAGAGCGCGCTGTTCTCCACGTACCGGGCGTGGGACAGGATCAGCGACAAGGCCGCGGTCGGCGGCTACCTGCGCAGGACGATGACGAACCTGCACATCAGCGCCTGGCGCAGGCGCAAGCTGAACGAGTACCCGACCGAGGAGCTGCCCGAGCCTGCGGCGGGCCCGGACGCGATGAGCGGCACGGAGCTGCGCGCGGTCCTGTGGCAGGCGCTCTCGCGCCTGCCGGAACTGCAGCGCACGATGCTGGTGCTCAGGTACTACGAGGGCCGCACCGACCCGGAGATCGCGGACATCCTCGGCATCAGCGTCGGCACGGTGAAGTCGAGCATCTGGCGCTCGCTGCGGCGGCTGCGCGGCGACGAGGTCCTCAGCTTCGGCGAGGACCGGGAGGACTCCTTCGGCGAGCTGGTCGCCTGACCGGCGGGCCCGAGGGTGGGGGGGAACGGGGGAACTGTAGAAGCGGGAGGGCCGGACGGACCGGGGGGTTCCGTCCGGCCCTGCCGTTTGTGCGGACGCGCGTGCGTGGTTTGTGCGACGCGCGTGCGGGGTCACGCCGTCCATTTCCCGTGGCGCAGCCAGGCCTCGAACGTCATCAGGCCGGGGTGCAGGCGGCGCAGGAGGCCGATGTCCCGGTCGCGGGCGCAGACGTCGCGGTCGGCGAAGAACCGGAACATGGCCGCGTAGTCGTGGCCGAAATCGGGGACGGCGGCGCGCAGTTCGTCGTGCGGCATGGGGACGTAGGTGCTGGGTGTGCCGGTGACGCGTGCGAACACGGCGGCGATCTCGTCGCCGGTGAGGCTGTCGCCGATCACCGCGAGGTCGCGGGCGCCCCAGGACTGCCAGTCGCCGAACATGTGGCAGGCGAAATGGGCGATGTCGTCGAGGGCGACGAGCGGGTAGCGGGCGGCGCCGAGCGGGAGCCTGAAGGTCACGCCGCCCCGGCCGTCCGGCCGTGGGGTGAGCCGGTCGCGCAGGTTCTCGAAGTACGGCGCCGTCGTGAGCACCGAGACGTGGTGCGTGTACCAGCCGTCGGTCTCCTTGCGGAGCATCTCCTCGGACCGCATCAGGCCGATGTGGGCGGCGACGGCGGCCTTGCTGTCGAAGTGCGGTACGGGGTGGCCGGTCAGGGACACCGCGCTGTCCAGCGACGACCAGATGAAGCGCCGCACGCCGGCCCGCTCGGCGGCGGCCAGCAGGCGCAGGCCTTCCCGGTACTCGCCCACGGCGCTGCCCGTCGCGAAGAAGTCGGTGTTGGCGAACACGCGGTCGGCCTGCGCGAGCAGGGCGTCGAGGTCCGAGGGGTCGGAACGGACCAGTCGCACGCGGCCGGGCGCGGTGGCGGCGAGTGCGGCGGCGTGGGCGGACTCCGGGTGGCGCGTGGGGACGGTGACGGTGGCGTCGGTGGTGGCCAGCAGGCGGCTGACCACGTGGCGGCCCATGGCTCCGGTGCCGCCGACGACGAGGACGTGGGTCATGGCGTACTGCTCCCGTGGTGTGTCAGGACGTGTTCGGCTACCTGGGCGTGGGTGGCGACCCAGACGTCGTCCGACTCGCGGACGCGGTCGAGGATCTGGCCGACCATGCCCGCGAGGAGCGGCCGGCCTCCGACGTGCGCGTGGACCGTCAGGTGGAAGACGCCGGGGCCCGGGGCGGCGAGCAGCTGGTCCAGCAGTGCGAGGTGCAGGTCGCGGTAGGCGTACGGCCCGGCCGCCGCGTCGCGGACGTCGGAATGGTCGCTGTGCATGAGGGAGACCAGCCGGCCGTGCGCGGTGGGCAGGACCTGCGGGAGGTCATGGTCGCTGTGGTCGCCGGTCCAGCGGTAGCCGGCCTCGGCGAGCAGGTCGGCGGTGCGGTGCGAGGCGGTGGCGCGCGGGCTCATCCATCCCGTCGGGCGCACGCCGGTGACCCCGCGGAGTATGCCGGTGCAGCGGCGGATGACGGCCCGCTCCGCGCCGGCGTCGAGCAGCGCGGGCACGACGTCCTGCGCCCAGGAGTGCGCGGCGATCTCGTGGCCCGCCTCGTGCACGGCCAGGACGGTCTCGGGGTGCCGCTCGGCCACGAGGCCGCTGACGCCGACGGTGGCGGGCAGGTCGCCGAGGACGTCGAGCAGCCGCCGGATGCCGGTGGTGACTCCGTACTGCGCCCAGGACGTGCTCTGCGTGTCGTCGACGCCGCCGGGCAGCGGCCATGCCGCTGCCATCGGCGCGTAGGGGGGCCAGTGCCCCGGTGACCACAGCTCCAACGCGACGGTGACCAGCGCGACGACCTTCCGTCCGCCCGGCCAGGCCCCTGCCCCCATTCGGTCTCCCCTGCTCGGTGGCTTCCGCTGCGCTGCGCTCGCGGCTTCGCGGCTTCCGTCGTCGACGCTAGGGAGGCGGCAGGTACCTGCCGGTTCCTGGCGGCGGGCTACCGTCGGGGCATGCGTGAGTACCCCGGCAGCGTCTTCCTCGCGGACTGCCCGGCCCGGCTGGCGATCGAGATCATCGCCGACAAGTGGGCGGTGGTCGTGCTGTTCGCGTTGAGCCGGGGGCCGTGCAGGCACAGCGAGCTGGTCGGCCTGATCGGCGGGATCTCGCGGAAGGTGCTGACCCAGACGCTGCGGCGGTTGCAGGGGTACGGCCTGGTCGACCGCCGCGCCGAGGCCGGGAGGGTCGAGTACACGCTGACGGACCTGGGCCGGACGCTTGTGCGGCCGATCGGCGTGCTGACCGAGTGGGCTCACGAGCACGGCGCGGCCGTCGTGGGCTTCCAGGAGTCCGAGGCGGGCTGAGTCTCCCGTTCGCCGGTCAGGTGGCCAGGAGCCGGCCCCTTCGGGACAGCAGGAAGCGCTTGAAGGCCGCCACAGGCGGCGTGTCGTGGTGGCCCTCCAGCCAGGCGACGCCGATGTCGCGGGCCGCGCGCGGCGCGGTCACCACCAGTTCGGCGACGCCGGGGCGCGCGAACGCCGGGGGCGGCAGCAGCGCCACCCCGAGTCCGGCGGCGACGAGGCCGCGCAGCGTCTCCGCCTCCTCGCCCTCGAAGGCGATGCGCGGGCGGAACCCCGCCTGCGCGCACAGGTCGTCGGTGATGCGGCGCAGGCCGAACCCGGGCTCAAGGGTCACGAACGCCTCGTCCGCCGCCTCCGCCAGCCGCACGCGCCTGCGCCGGGCCAGCCGGTGGCCCTCGGGCACGACGAGGCGCAGCCGCTGCTCGTCGAGGCCGCGGGCGACGAGGCCGGGCTCGTCGGGCATGGGCGAGGTGAGGCAGAGGTCGAGCTCGCCGGCGCGCAGCCGCTCCAGCATGGCCTCGCCGTACGTCTGCACCAGCTGGAACCTGACGCGCGGATGGCCGGCGCGGAACTCGCGCAGCAGCCCTGGCACGGTCTCCGAGCCCATGGTGTGCAGGAAGCCGAAGGCGACCCTGCCGGACTCGGGGTCGGCGTCGGCGCGTACGGACTCGGCGGCGCGCTCGATGTCCGCGAGCGCGCCCTCCACCGAGGCGAGGAACGACCGGCCCGCCGGGGTGAGCGCGACCGTGCGGCCCCTGCGCGCGAAGAGCGCGACGCCCAAGTCGCGTTCCAGGCGGACGATGGCGCGCGAGAGCGTCGACTGCGGCACCCCCGCCTCCAGCGCGGCCCGCGTGACGTGTTCGTGGCGGGCGACCCGGGCGAAGTGGGCCAGCCGGGGCGCGAGCACGGCCGGCCAGTCCGGCCTCTCGGCCGCCAGGTCGGCGTCCAGGTCGGCGCTCCCGCCGGCGCCTCGGCCGACGTCCCGGCCGACGTCCCGGCCGATGCGGTTCTCGTCACTCGCGGCCGCCGCGTGCGGCCCGGACCTTTGTTCATGCACCACGGGAACGATTGTCGCCGATGCGCGCATTGGACGCATCAACCATGGCTCCGTACGTTCCTGTACATGGCCTCCGTCAGTACCGAGGCGCCACCGGCGCCCGCACTCCTGTCCCCCGGGCGGCCCGGTTACCGGCGCCTGAGCCTCGCCCTGTTCGTCGCGGGGATCGCGACCTTCGCGCTGCTGTACTCGACGCAGGCCCTGCTGCCGGCGGTCTCGGACGGGCTGCACGTCTCCCCCGGCGAGGCGAGCTGGACGGTCGCGGCGGCGACCGGCGCGCTCGCCGTGGCCGTCGTGCCGCTCAGCGCGCTGTCGGAACGTTTCGGCAGGCGCTCGATGATGACCGCGTCGCTCGTGGTGGCCGTGGCCGTCGGGCTCGCGGTGCCGTTCGCGCCGAACCTCGCGGTGCTGATCGCGCTGCGCGCCGTGCAGGGCGCGGCCCTCGCCGGGCTGCCCGCGTCGGCGATGGCGTTCCTCGCCGAGGAGGTCGAGGCGCGTGCGCTGGTCTCCGCGATAGGCCTGTTCGTGGCGGGCAACAGCATCGGCGGGATGAGCGGCCGGATCTTCACGGGCTGGATGTCGCAGGCCTGGGGGTGGCGGGCCGCGCTGCTCGCGGTGGGTGTCGCCGCGCTCGCGTGCGCGGCGGTCTTCCGGGTCATGGTGCCGCGGGCACGCAACTTCGCGCCGCGCCCGCTGCGTCTCGGCGCCTTCGGCAGGACCCTGGGCGGCCACCTCTCGAACCCGCTGCTGCTGCGGCTCTACGCCATCGGCGCGCTGTTCATGGTGGTGTTCGGCGGCGTGTACACGGTGATCGGCTACCGGCTGGTGGCAGCGCCGTTCAGCCTGCCGCAGGGGGTCGTCGGCTCCGTCTTCGTCGTCTATCTGGTCGGCACGTTCACCTCGGCGTCCTCGGGGCGGATGGTGGCGCGGCTCGGCCGGCGCGGGACCCTGTACGCGGCGCTCGCGACGACCAGCGCCGGGCTGCTTGTCACGCTGGTGGACTCGATCGTCGCCGTGATCGCGGGGCTCGTCCTGATCACGGCGGGGTTCTTCGCGGGGCACTCGGTGGCGTCGTCGTCGGTGAGCCACACGGTGAAGTCGGGGCGCGCGCAGGCCTCCGCGCTCTACCAGGCGGCGTACTACCTGGGCAGCAGCGCGGGCGGCGCGATCGGCGCAGCGGCGTTCCACTCGACGGGGTGGGCCGCGACGGTGGTGATGGGCCTTGCCGCGATGGTGGGCGTCGCCGCCCTCACGGTGTACGGCACGTACGCGGCACGGCGCGCGGCGACGGCGGCCCCCGCACCGCTGTGACCTGGCGTTCCTCGCGGCGGGCCGCGATTGTCAGAGGGCTGCGGTAGCTTCCGAAGGACAGGCTCCCGTTCGGGCGCCAACGGGGTTACCGGGGTGATCGGCATGGCTGACACGGCGACGCGGCGGGATCTTGACACCCGCCTTGAGCAGCACCGCAGGGAGCTGACGGGCTACTGCTACCGGATGCTCGGCTCGCTGTTCGAGGCGGAGGACGCGGTGCAGGACACGATGGTCCGCGCCTGGCGCGCCATGGACAGGTTCGAGGGCCGGTCCTCGCTGCGCTCCTGGCTCTACCGGATCGCGACGAACGTCTGCCTGGACATGCTGAAGGCCGGCAACCGCAGGGCGCGGCCGATGGATCTGACGGACCCGACGCCGGTCGCGCAGGCGCGGCTGACGGCGCGCCCCGAGGTGACGTGGCTGGAGCCCGCGCCCGACGTGCGGGTGCTGCCCGAGGTGTCCGACCCGGCGGAGACGGCGGTGGAGCGCGAGACCATCCGGCTGGCGTTCATGGCGGCGTTGCAGCACCTGCCGCCGAAGCAGCGCGCGGTGCTGATCCTGCGCGAGGTGCTGGCCTGGCGGGCGAGCGAGGTGGCCGAGCTGCTGGACACGACGGTCGCGTCGGTCAACAGCGCGCTCCAGCGCGCCCGGGCGACGCTCGCGGAGGCCGCACCGGCGGCGACGGACGCGGCGGACGAGCTGGACACGCGCCAGAAGGAGCTGCTCGACCGCTATGTGGCGGCGTTCGAGGGCTACGACATGAAGGCCCTGACGGCGCTGCTGCATGAGGACGCGACGCTGTCCATGCCCCCGTACGACCTGTGGCTGCGCGGCCACGACGACATCGTGGGCTGGCTCCAGGGCGTGGGGTCGGTCTGCCGCGGCTCACGTCTCGTGCCCACGGTGGCGAACGGGATGCCGGCGTTCGCGCACTACCACGCGGCGGAGGACGGCGACGGGCACACGCCCTGGGCGCTGATGGTCATGGAGATAGAGGGCGGCAGGATCCGCGGGATCAACTCGTTCCTGGACACGGCGCGCTGGTTCCCGCTCTTCGACCTGCCGATGCGGCTGCCCGCGGACGGCTGAGGCCCCGCGGGCTCCTGCGCGGGTCCTGCGCGGGTCCTGCGCGGGCCCCCTGAGCAGATCAGCCCGCCGCTGACGGTCCTTCCGCCAGGAGTACGCGCCCGAGCCCGAGGGCGTGCAGCAGCGCGACGAGCTCGGCGCTCGCGCCGCGCACGACCAGCTCGCAGCCGTGCCGCCGCGCGGTGAGCCGCAGCCGCGCCAGCGCCTCGACGGCCGCCAGGTCGGCCCGTACCGCCAGGCCGACGCGCACCTCCACCAGCGGCGCGCCGCCGCTCTCGCCCCTCACGGCACGCGCGGCCAGCTCGGCGCAGGCGCGCGGCGCGGAGCCCGCCGTCAGCGGACCGGCCAGGATGAGGACGATGCGCTCGGTGTCTGCCACACGTATCGAGACCGCGGCCACGACGGGAACTCATCGTGGCCGCGGCCGCGGAGATCGCCCGCGGAGATCGCCGGGCCGTTTCAGGCGGTGCGGGGCCGCTTCAGGCGATGCGCTCGCGGACCACCGGGGTCGGCGTGAACGGCGTGCCGGGGGCGGCGATGTCGTACGCGTTCTCCAGGGCCTCGAGCGCGTACGCGAACTTCTCCGGGGTGTCCGTGTGCAGCGTCAGCAGCGGCTCGCCCGTGCGGACCGTCTCGCCCGGCTTCGCGTGCAGCTCGACGCCCGCGCCGGCCTGCACCGGGTCCTCCTTGCGCGCGCGTCCCGCGCCCAGCCGCCATGCGGCCACGCCGACGTCGTACGCGTCGAGGCGGCCGAGCACGCCCGTCGCCGGTGCCGTCACCACGTGCTGCTCCCTGGCGACGGGGAGGGGCGCGTCCGGGTCGCCGCCCTGGGCCGCGATCATGCGGCGCCACACGTCCATGGCCGCGCCGCCCGCGAGGGCCTTCTCCGGGTCGGCGTCGGTCAGGCCTGCGGCGTCCAGCATCTCCCTGGCCAGGGAGAGCGTCAGCTCGACCACGTCGGCGGGACCGCCGCCCGCGAGGACCTCGACCGACTCGCGCACTTCGAGCGCGTTGCCCGCGGTGCGGCCGAGCGGCGTCGCCATGTCCGTGAGCAGGGCGACCGTACGCACGCCGTGGTCCGTGCCGAGGCCGACCATGGTGGACGCCAGTTCGCGCGCGTCCTCGATCGTCTTCATGAACGCGCCGGAGCCGACCTTCACGTCAAGGACGAGCGAGCCCGTGCCCTCCGCGATCTTCTTCGACATGATCGAGGACGCGATCAGCGGGATCGCCTCGACGGTGCCCGTGACGTCGCGCAGCGCGTACAGCTTCTTGTCGGCGGGGGCGAGCCCGTCGCCCGCCGCGCAGATCACCGCGCCCGTGGTGCCGAGCACGTGCAGCATCTCCTCGTTCGTGAGGGACGCGCGCCAGCCGGGTACCGACTCCAGCTTGTCGAGGGTGCCGCCGGTGTGGCCGAGGCCGCGCCCGCTGAGCTGCGGCACGGCGGCGCCGCAGGCCGCGACGAGCGGCGCGAGCGGCAGCGTGATCTTGTCGCCGACGCCGCCCGTGGAGTGCTTGTCCGCGGTGGGCCTCGTCAGCCCGGAGAAGTCCATGCGCTCGCCGGAGGCGATCATCGCGGCGGTCCAGCGGGCGATCTCGGCCCGGTCCATCCCGTTGAGCAGGATCGCCATCGCGAGCGCCGACATCTGCTCGTCCGCGACCGCGCCGTGCGTATAGGCGTCGATCACCCAGTCGATCTGCTCCGGGCTCAGCCGGCCCTTGTCGCGCTTGGTGCGGATCACCGAGATGACGTCCATGTCTCTCATTTCTTGTGGTTCAGTCCTTCGCGGGGTCTTCGGACGTGGCGGTGTCCTGCGCGGTGGTGTCCTGCGCGGTGGCGTCCTGCGCGGTGGTGTCCTGCGTGGTGGCGTCCGGCGCGGTGGTGTCCTGCGCCAGGTGGTCCGGGCCGAACGCCTGCGGCAGCATCTCGTCCAGCGTGCGCAGCCCGTCCGGCGTCTGAAGGACGAGCGCGGGCCCGCCGAACTCGTACAGCAGCTGGCGGCAGCGCCCGCACGGCACGAGCACGGCGCCCGTGCCGTCGACGCAGGTGAAGTGGGTGAGCCGGCCGCCGCCCGACAGCTGCAGCGCGGAGACGAGGCCGCACTCGGCGCACAGGCCGATGCCGTACGACGCGTTCTCGACGTTGCACCCGGCGACCGTGCGGCCGTCGTCGACCAGCGCCGCCGCGCCGACCGGGTAGCGGGAGTACGGGGCGTACGCGCGCGACATGGCCTCGCGCGCCGCCTCACGCAGCGCCGCCCAGTCGGGCGCGGCGGCGCCGGTCACGACCCCTGGCCCTTCCGGTAGCGCAGGCCGTCCGCCTTCGGCATCCGCAGCCGCTGCGCCGACAGGGACAGCACCAGCAGGGTCACCACGTACGGGGTCGCGCCGACGAAGTCGTCCGGGACCGAGTCCGTCAGCAGGTACCACACCAGGATCAGCGCGGCCACCGCCCCGCTGACGATCGCCTGAACCATCGCCTTCTTGTACGCCTTCCATGCGCCCAGCAGTACCAGCAGCACCACGAGCAGCAGGAGCAGCGCGTGCACGGTTTCACCCCCGCTGCGCAACTGGAGCGCGTCGGAGAAGCCGAACAGACCCGCGCCCATGGCGAGCCCGCCGGGCCGCCAGTTGCCGAAGATCATCGCCGCGAGGCCGATGTAGCCGCGGCCGCCGGTCTGGCCCTCCAGGTAGAAGTGCGAGGAGACCATGGCGAGGAACGCGCCGCCGAACCCGGCGAGGCCGCCGGAGATCATGACGCCGATGTACTTGTACGCGTAGACGTTGACGCCGAGCGACTCGGCGGCGACGGGGTTCTCGCCGACGGAGCGCAGCCGCAGGCCGAACGACGTGCGCCACAGCACGAGCCACGTCAGGGCGAACAGCACGGCCGCGAGGATCGTCAGGACCGACAGCTTCGTGAAGATGCCGCCGACGATGCCCGCCAGGTCGGAGACCAGGAACCAGTGGTGCTTCGCGATCGAGTTCAGCCCGCTGGACAGGCCGGGCACGGTGAACTGGGGCAGCGAGTCGACGGGCGGCGACTGCTTGGGGTTGCCGCCCTTGTTGAGCGCGTCGCCGTGGTTGAAGAACAGCTTCGCGAGGTACTGCGTGACGCCCTGCGCGAGCAGGGTGATCGCGACACCGGAGACGATGTGGTCGACGCCGAAGGTGACGGTGACGACGGCGTGGATCAGGCCGCCGACCACGCCGAAGGCGACGCCCGCCAGCAGGCCGAGCCACGGGCTGGTCTGCCAGCCGATCCAGCCGGCGCCGAACGTGCCGAGGATCATCATGCCTTCGAGGCCGATGTTGACGACGCCCGCGCGCTCCGACCACAGGCCCGCGAGGCCGGCCATGCCGATCGGCACGGCGAGGCCGAGCGCGGCGGCGATCTGGCCCTCGGAGTCGAGCTGCTGGGAGCCGGTGAGCACGCGCACGGCGGAGATCAGGACCAGCGCGGCGGCGACGATCAGCAGGATCTTCGCTACGGAGAGCCTGCCGCGGGCCGCCGGCTTGCCGCCGGGCGCCTTGGGCGCGGCGGGCGGCGGGGTGACGGTGGTCGTGGCGGTCATCGGGCCACCTCCAGCTTCTCGTCGGTGGCGGTGGCCGCCGCCTGGGCGGCGAGTTCGGCTCCGACGCGCTGCTGCTGGCGGCGCAGGCCGAAGCGGCGTACGAGTTCGTAGGCGATGACGACGCACAGGACGATCACGCCCTGGATGACGCCGAGGATCTCCTTGTCGTAGCCGATGAGTTCCAGGTGGCCCGTGGTGCGTTCCAAGTAGCCCCACAGCAGTGAGGCGATCGCGATGCCGACCGGGTTGTTGCGGCCGAGCAGCGCGATGGCGATGCCGGTGAAGCCGACGCCCAGCGGGAAGTCGTTGGAGAACGCGTGGCTGTCGTTGAGCAGGGTCGGCATGCCGACCAGGCCCGCGACGGCGCCGGAGATGACCATGCTGGTGACGACCATCTTCTTCACGCCGACGCCGCTGGCCTCGGCCGCGCTCTCGGAGCGGCCGACCGCGCGCAGGTCGAAGCCGAAGCGCGTGCGGCCGAGCACGAACCAGTAGGCGACGCCGACGAGCGCGGCGATCACGATGAAGCCCCACAGCTCGCCTGCCGGGCCCGCGTTGAACGTGAAGAACCAGGAGGACTTCGGCAGGCTCTTGGTGGACACCAGCGTGCCCGCGTCGTCCAGCTGCCCGAGCTTGTCGGGTTGCAGCAGATAGGCGATGACGGCCGTCGCGATGGAGTTCAGCATGATCGTGGAGATGACCTCGCTGACCCCGCGCGAGGTCTTGAGGATGCCCGCGATGCCTGACCACATGGCGCCCACGACCATCGCGACGAGGATGACCACGATGATCTGCAGCGGCCCCGGCAGGTGCAGCGCCCCGCCGACGACGGCGGCGAAGAACGCGGCGATGCGGTACTGGCCGTCGACGCCGATGTTGAACAGGTTCATCCGGAAGCCGACGGCGACGGCGACGCCCGCGAGGTAGTACGTCGTCGCCTTGTTCAGGATGTAGATCTGGCTGTCGCTCGCCGAGCCGTACGACAGCATGTCGTTGAACGCCTCGAACGGGTTCTTGCCGGTGGCGAGGATGACCAGCGCGGTCACCACGAGCGCCGCGACGACCGCGAGTACGGGGGCCGCGAGCGCGAGGAGCAGCCGCTCCTTGTCGATGCGTGCGGTGAGCTTGTTCATCCTTCTTCGCCGCCTTCCGGGGCGCTCGCGCCCACGGCCTCGTGGTCCAGGTGGCCGCTTGAGGCGCCCGTCATGGCGGAGCCCAGCTCCTCGGGGGTGATGGTGGCCGGGTCCGCGTCGGCGACCAGCCGGCCCCGGTACATCACCCGGAGTGTGTCGGACAGGCCGATCAGCTCGTCCAGGTCGGCGGAGATCAGCAGCACCGCGAGCCCCTCGCGGCGCGCCTCGCTGATCTGGTCCCAGATCTGCGCCTGCGCGCCGACGTCCACGCCGCGCGTGGGGTGCGCCGCGATCAGGAGCTTCGGGTGGTGGCTCATCTCGCGGCCGACGATCAGCTTCTGCTGGTTGCCGCCGGACAGCGAGGCCGCGGTGACCTCGATGCCGGGCGTGCGCACGTCGTACTCCTCGACGATCCGCTCGGTGTCGAGGCGTGCGGCGCGCGCGTCGATCAGGCCGCGCCTGGAGTTGGGGGTCTCGGTGACGTGGCCGAGTATGCGGTTCTCCCACAGCGGCGCTTCCAGCAGCAGGCCGTGCCGGTGGCGGTCCTCGGGGATGTAGCCGATACCGCTCTCGCGGCGGGTGCGGGTCGGCACGTGGGAGATGTCCCGGCCGCCGAGCACGACGGTGCCGGAGTCGGGTGTACGCATCCCCATGACGGCCTCGACGAGTTCGGCCTGGCCGTTGCCCTCCACGCCGGCGATGCCGAGGACCTCGCCCTCGTGAATCGTGAAGTCGATGCCGTCGAGCACCTCGCGCACGACGCCGTCGGAGTCGGTGGCGGTCAGCCTGAGGCCGCTCACGGCGAGCGCGGGCTCGTCCGTCACGGTGGACTCGCGGGCGCCCGGGGTCGGCAGTTCGCTGCCGACCATCAGCTCGGCGAGCTGCCGCGCGGTGGTGGACCGCGGGTCTGCGGTGCCGACGGTCGTGCCGCGCCTGATGACGGTGATCTCGTCGGCGACGGACAGCACCTCGCCCAGCTTGTGCGAGATGAACAGGACGGTGAGGCCCTCGGACTTGAGTTCGCGCAGGTTGTCGAAGAGCGCGTCGACCTCCTGCGGCACGAGCACCGCGGTGGGCTCGTCGAGGATGAGCGTGCGGGCGCCGCGGTAGAGGACCTTGAGGATCTCCACGCGCTGGCGGTCGGCGACGCCGAGCTCCTCGACGAGCGCGTCGGGGCGCACGCCGAGCCCGTAGGCGTCGGATATCTCGCGGATCTTGGCGCGCGCCCTGCCGCCGATGCCGTAGAGCTTCTCGCTGCCGAGCGCCACGTTCTCCAGGACGGTCAGGTTGTCCGCGAGCATGAAGTGCTGGTGGACCATGCCGATGCCGCGGGCGATGGCGTCGGCGGGGCTGGAGAAGGCGACCTCGGTACCGTCGACGGTGATGGTGCCCTCGTCCGGCTTCTGCATGCCGTAGAGGATCTTCATCAGGGTCGACTTGCCCGCGCCGTTCTCGCCGCACAGGGCGTGCACGGTGCCTCTGCGGACCGTGATGTCGATGTCCTTGTTGGCGATGACGCCGGGGAACCGCTTGGTGATGCCGCGGAGTTCGACCGCGGGGGCATCGCTCGCGGCCCCGGCGCCCGGGGTGCCGGACGGGCCGTGGGCGGTGGGAGGGCTTGACGCGTTGATGGCGCACTCTCCTCGATGGTAAGGAGGGGTGGGGAGGGGGGCGTTGGGTGACTCCCCCAGCCTTCGGCCGGGGGTGCCCCCAACGCGTAATTTATCGCCAACTCCCCACTACGCGCGTAGAGTTGACACTTCGTTATGGCTCGAACGATTGCCTGTGGACGAGCCGTGTGCGGGCGAACCCCGCGGACATGGCGCAGGCCCGGTGAGCGGTGCGGAAGACCGCCTCACCGGGCCGGCACGGGTCACGGAGTGGTCTTGACCTTGACCTTGCCGTCGATGATCGACTGCTTGGCCGCGTCGATCTTCGACTTGATGTCGTCGATGTAGCCGCCGCTGTAGGTCAGCGAGACGCCGTCCTTCGCGAGCGAGTACGTGTTGGTGCCGGTCAGCGGCTTCTTGTCGTGGACCGACTTGACCAGGTCGTACACGCCGACGTCGACGTTCTTCACGACGGACGTCAGGATCGACGACTTGTACTGCGACAGCGACGGCTGGTTGTACTGGTCGGAGTCGACGCCGATCGCCCAGGCGCCCTTCTTGCCGTGGACGGCCTCGATCGAGCCGGAACCGGACGAGCCGGCCGCCGCGAAGATGACGTCCGCGCCCTTGTCGAGCATGCCCTGCGCGGCCGCCTTGCCCTTGTCGGGGCTGGCGAAGCCGGAGGTGTCCGAGCCGTGCGACAGGTACTGCACGTCCACCTTGATCTTCGGGTTGGTGTCGTGCACACCCTGCACGTAACCCGCCTGGAACTTCTTGATCAGCGGCACGTCCACACCGCCGATGAAGCCCACCTGGTCGCTCTTCGTCTTCAGCGCGGCGGCGACACCGCCGAGGTAGGAGCTCTCGGCCTCGGTGAAGACGATACTGTCGACGTTCTTCGCGTCGACCGAGGAGTCGACGATGCCGAAGGTCGTGTTCGGGAACTTGGCGGCGGCCTGCTTCATCGAGTTCGCGTACGCGTAGCCGATGCCGACGACCGGGTTGTAGCCGGCCTGCGCGAGCTGCGAGAGGCGGTCGAGGCGGTCGGCCTCGGTGTCCGTCGTCTTCGCCGTCAGCTCCTTGACACTGCCGCCGAACTGCTTCTTGGCCTTGTCGATGCCGCGCGCGGCCGAGTCGTTGAAGGAGTGGTCACCACGACCACCGACGTCGTAGGCGACGCCGACCTTGACGCCGCCCTTGGCACCGGAAGCGCTCGAGGAAGCGTCATCCTGTGCCTTCTGTTCCGACGTGCTGCCGCAGGCGGCGACAGACAGCGCGAGCGCGGCGGAGGCTATGCCCGACGCGGCGATCCTGGTTACCCGGCGCAAGAGGGTGGTCCCTTCAAACTGACCGAAGCGCCTCTTCCGGCGCTGGTTTCGCGGCGATCGTAACGCGCGTAGATGTCAGATAAAGGCCCCTACGGAAGCCGTTATCGGATCGTCGCGAACAGAAGGTGTCGCCTGCGGTTACAGCCGGTTGCCGTCGAGCAGCGCGGCGGCCGTGAACAGCTCGACCCCCACCTTGATCGCCTGTTCGTCGACGTCGAAGTCGCCCCGGTGGAGGTCGTAGTGCGCGCCCTCGCCGGGCGGGCGTACGCCGAGGCGCGCCATGGCGCCCGGCACGTCCTCCAGGTACCAGGAGAAGTCCTCGCCGCCGAGGCTCTGCTCGGTGTCCTCGACGGCGTCGGCGCCGCGCCGCACGGTGTGCGCGGCGCGCAGCAGATCGGCCATGGCGGGGTCGTTGACGACGGGCGGCACGCCGCGCACGTACGTGATCTCCGTCTTGGCGTGGTGCAGCGCCGCCACCTCGTCCACGGCCGCGTGCACGAGGTCGGGCGCGTCGTGCCAGGCGGCGAGGTCGAGGCAGCGCACCGTGCCGGACAGCTCCGCGTGCTGCGGGATGACGTTGGCCGCGTGTCCCGACGCGATGCGGCCCCACGTGAGCACGAGCCCGGAGCGCGTGTCGACCCTGCGCGCGAGGAGCGCGGGCACGTCGGTGGCGACCTTGGCGGCGGCCGTGACGAGGTCGGTCGTCAGGTGCGGGCGCGCGGTGTGCCCGCCGGGGCCGTCGAGCGCGATCTCGACGCGGTCGCAGGCGGACGTGATGGGGCCGACGCGCAGCCCGATGCGTCCCGCGTCGACCTTGGGGTCGCAGTGCACGGCGAGGATGCGGCCCACGCCGTCCAGCACCCCGGACTCGACGGCCTCGGGGGCGCCGCCGGGCAGCACCTCCTCTGCGGGCTGGAAGACGAGGCGCACGGCGTGCGGCAGCAGACCGCGCCTGTGCAGGTCGGCGAGGACGAGCCCGGCGCCGAGCACGACCGTCGTGTGCACGTCGTGACCGCACGCGTGCGCACGGTCGGGCACGGTGGAGCGGTAGGGGACGCCGTCCTTGGTGTCCGGGATGGGCAGCGCGTCGATGTCGGCGCGCAGGGCGAGCATGGGACGCGCGGGGTCGGGCGTGCCGATGTCGCACATCAGGCCCGTCCCCATGGAGAGCACGCGGGGCGCGAGACCGGCTTCTTCCAGCCTTTGCTTGAGCGCGGCGGTGGCCCTGACCTCCTGGTGCCCGAGCTCGGGGTGCATGTGCATGTCCCGCCGGAACGCGACGAGCTCGGCGCGCAGCTCCTCGGGCAGCACGCCCGGAAGTGCGACTTCGCCGGGCAGTTCGGCGTCGGACTCTTGGGACATCGTCTGGCTCACCTGTCGAAGGGTAGGTCCCCCAAAGGATCAACCACGTACGAACGGGAAAAATTTCAGCCAGGAGAGCGAACGCCGCCACCGGTGCGTGGCATGACCGGTGGCGGCGGTGGGTATGCCTGACTCTTTTCCTCGCGGGTACCCCGCCGGTGCCCCGTCGCTGTCAGGCCAGGCCGACGGACCGCAGCCAGGGGCGCAGGCCGCCGGCGTCCTCGCCGGCCCAGCCGATATGGCCGTCAGGACGCACGAGGAAGAGGCCCTTGCCGTAGGGGGCGTACGCGGCAGGCTGCTCCCGCACGCGCACGGCGGCCGGCAGGCCGTCGGGCAGCGGGGCGTCCGTCGCCATCCGCAGGAGCGTGAAGTGCGGGCCGCGCAGGGCGTCGAAGATCGTCGTCCCGTCGGGCAGCGGGCCGTCGGGCGCCCTGTCGCCCGCCGCGAGAGCGCCGGCGGCGCCCGACGCGAGGGGGCCCGTCCGGTAGGTGAGGCCGAGCTGGCGGGTCTTCTCGCCGCGCTGCTCCTGACCGCGGTGGATCCGTGTGGACAGGCCGAGCATCCCGGCCGCCACCGGGCGCCGTTCGCCCTCGTACGTGTCGAGCAGCGCGTCGGGGGCGCCCGCCCGCAGCACCTGGCCGAGCTTCCAGCCGAGGTTGTACGCGTCCTGGACGCTGGTGTTGAGGCCCTGGCCGCCTGCGGGCGAGTGGACATGCGCGGCATCGCCCGCGAGGAAGACACGTCCCACGCGGAAACGGTCGGCGAGCGCGGCACGCGGCCGGAAGTCGGACGACCACGCGACCTCCGCCACATCGGACGCCGCCAGGTGCGTACGGGCCGCGACGAGGCCGCGTACCCCGTCGGGCGAGAGGTCGGGCGCCGAACCGGGCGGCAGGCTCGCGGCGAGCTGGAAGTCCGCGGTACCCGGCAGCGGGCACAGCGCGAGGAAGTGCCCGCCCTCGTCCGCCCCGGCGCCCTCGCCCTCCCCGGCGAACGTGTGCCAGTGGTCACGGTCGAGAGCGGGGATGCGCACGTCGGCCACCACCATCGGCGTGGGCGCGACGTCCTCGCCGCGCATCGCCACGCCCAGCAGCCGGCGCACCGTGCTGCGCCCGCCGTCCGCGGCGACCGCGTACCGGGCGCTCACGCGCCGGCCGGAGGCGAACACCGCCGCGACCGACGTGCCGTCCTGCGTCAGGCCCGTCAGCTCCTCGCCGAACGCGACACGGCCACCGAGGCGTACCAGGCGTGCGTGCAGGATCTCCTGCGTACGCCACTGCGGGATCGTCCACGCGAGGTTGTACGGCTCGGCCTCGCTGGGCTCCACCGGCGCGAACATGGGCCGCTCGCCCAGGCGCTCGCCGTTCCGCCACATCATCGGCACCGGCATGGGGCCGCCGTGGGTCAGCACGTCGCGTATGACGCCCAGGTCGTCCAGCACCTCCAGCGTGCGCGGCTGCATGCCCTTGCCGCGCGAGCCGGGGAACAGGGCGTCCGCCTTCTCCGCCACCAGCACGTCGACCCCGCGCCGGCGCAGGTCGCAGGCGAGGGCGAGCCCGGCGGGGCCCGCGCCTACGACGAGCACGTCCACGTCCACGTCCACGTCCTTAACGTTGTTAAGTTCCATGTCCGTGAGCGTGCCCTTAACGGCGTTAAGTTGTCAAGGCCGTGCCCGGCGCGCGGCGATAGATTGGCGCCGTGGCCACCTCCCGACTCGACCGTCCCCTCGTCGCCCGCACCGCCCTGCGGCTCCTCAACGACGTGGGGCTCAACGGGCTCACACTCCGCGCCATCGCGGGCGAACTGGGCGTGAAGGCGCCCGCGCTGTACTGGCACTTCAAGGACAAGCAGGCGCTGCTCGACGAGATGGCGACCGAGATGATGCGGCGGATGGCGGCCGACTTCCCCGAGCACCCGCCCGAGGACTGGCGCGAGGCCCTCACCACCGCGATGCACGGCCTGCGCGACCATCTGCTGCGCTACCGCGACGGCGCCAAGGTCTACAGCGGCACACTCTTCACGGACACCACCTACGCCCGCCCCATGGAGGCGTACCTGAACACCCTCGTCACGGCGGGCTTCACCCCGCGGGCGGCCGGGCGCGCCTGGGCGACCGCGTACAGCTACACCATCGGCTTCGTCATCGAGGAGCAGTCGACGACGCGACCCGGCACCGAGGAGACCGGCCTCGACCTGGACGCGCGCGCCCGCCGCCTCGCGGACTTCCCGACGGCGGCGGCCGTGGGCCACGAGATCTTCACCCACCAGGACGAGGGCTTCGCCACGGGCCTCACCGCGGTGGTCGCGGGCATCGGGGCGACGCTGCTCGACTCCGGGCCGAACACGGCCTGACCCCGCGAGCGCGGCCGCCTCTCGGGCGCACCCGGCCCGGGCGGTGCCTCAGCCGTCACCGTCCATGCGCCCGGCGCGGCCGTGGAAGCGTGCGCGGGCGGCGTCGATGTGGCGCAGATGGGCCCTGCTCCATTCCAGCAGCGGGGCGATGGCGTCGCGGAGGGTCCTGCCCATCGGGGTGAGCTCGTAGCTGACGTGGGGCGGCATGACGCTGCGGACGGTACGGACCAGGATCCCGTCGCGCTCCAGGTCGCGCAGTGTGACGGTGAGCATGCGCTGGCTGACGCCCTCGACGGACCGCTTGAGCTCCGTGAAGCGGAGCGGGCCCGACGTGAGCGTGGAGACGACGAGCAGCGACCACTTGTCGCCGACGCTGCCGAGCACGTCGCGCGTCCGGCATCCGTCCTGCCGCGCCCCCTGTCTCACCTCCTGCCGCGCCTCCTGCCGCGTCGGCCTCGCCCTGCCGCCGGTCGCGTTCATGGTCACCGCCTGGAACCCGCGAGGACGTGGTCCATGCTGGTCAGCAGCGCGGCGGAGGGCAGGAGGGCCGCGTGGACGAAGTTCGAGGCGCAGATCTCGTCGGGATGGAACAGCTCGCCCCGCACATTGCGGCCGACGCGGTCCAGGTAGGCCTGCCACAGGGCGGATCCCGGCACCATCGGGTGGACGACGGGCCGGCCGTCGGGTGTGGTGTCGACCGCCCAGCCCGTGCCGTCTCGTCTCAACTCAAGGAACGACCAGGTGAGGTAGTCGAAGAAGCTGCCGCCGCCGTAAGGGCGGTCGGCCGCGAGCAGCGGCAGCAGCGGGCGTTCGACCAACTCGCGTGCCCCGCCCGCCTCCTGTGGTGACCGCGGGACGGGGAGCGTGATGTACACGTCGAGGCCGGGCGCGTCCGGGTTGGTGATCCGCAGGTCGGGGAGGTTGGCGGCACAGCCGGCGGCCGGCCACGGCACGTCGGGGAGAGGGACCACGGCGTCGAGTTGGGTGTAGCCGACGAGCCGGTAGAGCGCCTTGCGGCGTTCCGGGCTGTTCTTGCTGATCACGTGAAAGAGTTCGTGCAGCAGGATGTCGCGCAGTCCTGTCGTGTTGGAGCGTGGGAAGAGCGGGTCGCCGCCCGGGGACGGCCCGAGCGCGGGGGTGATCTTGCCCGCGGGCAGGACGACGGTTGCGGTGTGACGGGTGTAGGCGGCCCGGCTCTCCTCCTGGCCGGTGGTCTTCACCAAGTGGACTTCGGTCGGCAGGAGCCCGGGCCAGCGGTCGGCGAGCAGGGTGTCGATCTCGCCGGTCACGCGGGACAGCAGGTCGAGCTCGTCCTTCGTCCACGCCATCACCTGCGCGGTGATGTAGTCGAGGTAGAGCGGTGTGCCGGTGTCCGTTCCGGGGTCGGCGAGGCAGACGCGGGCGCGGCGGTCGAAGTCACTGAGGTTCGCGACGAAGTCGTCCACCGTGCCGAGCCGTTCACGGCCGGTCGTGACCGAGGCGGCGATGACGCGGCTGGTCCCGATCGTGCCCACGGTGACGTCGTTGCCGGGGTCTTCGGCCATGCGGGCTCGTCCTCCTGTTTCTGTGCGGATCGTGGTGCTCGTGCTGCTCGTGGTGTTCACAGGCGTCATGACGGCGTTTCGGCCAGCCGGAAGCCGATCGCGTAGATGGCCTTCGGGAACCAGCCGTGGCGGCGTCGGCAGCGGGTCAGGTCCCCGTAGCGGGTGAAGCTGCCGCCGCGTGCGACGCGGTACGGGCGGCCGCCGGCCAGCAGGTCGTCGGGGACGCTCTCGCCGCCCGGGTAGGGGCGGTAGTCGTCGGCCACGTACTCCTCGACGTTGCCGCCCATGTCGTCGGCGCCGAACGGGCTGCGCCCGGCGGGGTGTGTGCCCACCGGTGTGGTGGTGAGGGGCCCGGTCTCCGCGGTGTTGGCGCGGCCGGCGGCGAAGTGGTCGCCCCACGGGAACTCGCGTCCGTCGCCGCCCCCGGCCGCGTACTCCCACTCGGCCTCGGTGGGCAGCCGGAAGCGCCGTCCCGTGCGGCGCGACAGCCAGGCCGCGTACGCGTCGGCCGCCCGGGGAGTGACCGTCCACACCGGGTGGTTGGCCAGGTGCGTCGGATGCAGGCCGAACTGCCAGGAGCTGGGCAGCATGGACGCGTTCGTCTCCGTGAGGAACGTGCGGTACTCGCCGTTGGTGACCGGGTAGCGGGCGATGCGGAAGGCGGCGATGTCGGCCGTGTACTCGGGCGCCTCCTTGGCGATCCACTCGCGTCGTACCCCGACGTGCCGCCAGGCGGCGGTCACCTCGTCCACCCGCCCCTGGGGCAGGCCGAGCCGCACGCGTGCGGCGGGGACGTCGAGCATGGCCGGGGAGTCGACGTCGATGCGGGGATCGCCGTACAGCGCCAGGAGGTGGCCTGCCGCCACGCGGGTGGCGGCGTCGGAGCCGGGGTCCTCGGCGGTCGCCGCCAGGGCGGCCGTGTCGACGCGGGTGAGGGCGAGGCACAGCCGCTGCATGTCCCGCGGGTCGACACGGTCGCTGTACGCCTTGCCGAGACCCATGGCCTGGCGGTCCTCCAGGGCGTTGGGGTTGGTGTCGGGGGTGGCTTCGCGGTTGACGTCGGGGCCGGGCCCCGTGGAGTCGTCTTCGGAGTCGTCATCCTTCATGGCGGTGGCCTCCTCTACGCCAGTTCGTGGACGGCGCCGTCGTAGGAGGTGGCGAGGAAGCGGTCGGCGGCCGCGTCGTAGTGGAGGCTGGAGATGCCCGCGGTGGCGGGCCGGGTGACGCTCCACTCGCCGGTCGCCGTGTCGTGCACGGCGAGGGTGCCGAAGTAGGAGCCCGTGGCGATGCGCCGGCCGTCGCCCGAGGCCGCCACGCACTTGACGGAGTGGTCGTGCGGGGTGGGCAGGACCGTGGCCGAGGTCCCCCGCCACAGCCGCAGCGACAGGTCGCGGCTGACGCTGGCGAAGCGCCCGCCGGGCAGGGCGGCGCAGCCGTTGGCGATCTTGCCGTGGGCCGCCTGGAGACGGCCGGTCTCGGTGAGCGTGTCCGTGCTGAACCAGGCCGCCGACGTGTCCGCGCAGACCGCGAACAGCGTCCCGTCCGCCACCGCGAGCCCCTTGACCGCGTTGGCGTGCAGCGGCAGCGTCGCGACGTGCTCGACCCGGCCGCCGTCGACGCGCAGGACAAGGCCCTCACCCGTGTACGCCCCGACCACGACGTGCGGGACGCCGCCGCGTTCGAAGGCGGCCGCGCAGTTCAGCGGCGAGCGGTGTTCCAGCAGCACCGCGCCGGTGTCCGCGTCGAAGAGCCGGCCGAGCTGTCCGCCCGTCAGCACCCTGCCGCCCGCGGCGATCAGGAAGTTGCACAGGCTGCCCGTCTCGGCCGCAGGCTTGCCGTCGACGTGGACGACACCGCAGTCGCCGATCGTGTAGACGCGCCCCTGGGAAACGGTGACGGCGTTGAGAGCCGGCGTCTGCCCGACGCCGCCAAGGTCCCACGCGTCGCGGACCGTGTCGTAGACCGCGTAGCACGAGCCGAACGTGCCGAAGACCAGTGTGTCCTTGTCGAGGAACGCGCAGGACCTCGGCCACACCGCGGCGGGCAGCGACGCGGACGCCGCAAGGGCGGGCGTGCCGTCGGCACCGATACGCCAGATCTTCACCGTACGGTCGTAGCTGAGGCTGACGAGGGTGCCGGCGTCCTCGTTCCACACCAGGCGCTTGATGCCCGCCTCGTGCGCGGGGAAGTTCCGCGTCCCGCTCTCGGTGAGGCGCACGACCTCGCCCCGGTCGTTGCCCGCGTACACGAGGCCCGCGGCGGTGATGGCGATGGTGTCCGTCTCGACCCCGTCCAGGTCGATGTCGGAGACGAGGGCGCCGGTGGTGAGCGACCAGCGTTTGACGGTGCCGTCGTCGCTGGAGGAGACCAGTTCGTCGGTGCCGGCGAGCCACTCGACCGAGATCACGTCGGCGCGGTGCCCGGCGAAGCTCGCCACCAGCCTGCCGCCGTAGTCGTAGACGCGGACGTGGTGGTCGCGCGAGGCGGTGGCGACGAGTTCACGCTCGGGGTGGAAGACACCCATCTCCACGTCGTCCCCGTGCTCGGAGAACGCGGCGCGCAGGACCAGGTCGGGCACCGACCACAGCCGCGCCGTGTAGTCGCTCGACGAGCTGAGCAGGTACCGGCCGTCCGGGCTGAACGCGACGTGGTTGGCGAGGTGGTCGTGCACGGCGCGCGCGAGGGGCCGCCGTGTCGCCGCGTCCCACAGGATCACCTGGTTGTCGTAGCCCGCGGTGGCGACGTACCGGCCGCCGTGCGTGGCGATGCCGCTGATCGGTCCCTTGTGGCGGATCAATGGCGTAGTCCTTCCATCGAGAGTGTGTGCGCGGTGACGGTCGCCTTGGCTTGCAGATAGGCGGAGTTGTGTGCCGTCAGGTGGACGGCGGTCGCCACCACGTGGCGTACGCGGATGCCGCCGCGTTCGAGCTGGCGCCGCTTGTCGGGGTTGTTGGTGAGCAGGTCGATCTCGTCGTGCCCGAGCGCGCGGAGCATCTGGACGGCCGCGGTGTAGTCCCGCGCGTCGTCGTCCATGCCGAGCGCGCGGTTGGCCGCGTACGTGTCGAGGCCGTGGTCCTGCAGGCGGTAGGCGTCGAGCTTGTTGTAGAGGCCGATGCCTCGGCCCTCCTGCCGCAGGTACAGCAGCACACCGCCGGCCGCGGCGATGCGGGTGAGCGCCTCGTCCAGCTGCGCCCCGCAGTCGCAGCGCTCGGAGCCGAACACGTCGCCGGTGAGGCACTCGGAGTGCAGCCGCACCAGGGGGACGGCCGGGTGGGGCGGGCCGAGCAGCACGGCGAGGTGCTCCCGGGCGTCCACGAGGTCGTGGAAGGTGGCCACGGTGGCCCGGTGGGTACGCTCCCCGCACCGCAGCGGGACGGTGACGCTCGTGCGGACGCGGGCGGCGGCGCGGTTGGGGGCGTGGCCCTGTTTGCCCTCGTCAGGCGGCGGTGCCGGGCGCACCACGCGCGGGTCGGCGCCGGCGGGCGAGTCCCCGGTGGCTGAGTCGCCGGCGGGCGAGTCGCCAGCGGGCGAGTTGCCGGTGCGTGCGGGCGAGTCGCCGGTGCGTGCGGTTCGGCTCATGTCGTCCCCCCGCTGGTGGCGTCGGCGACGGCGGGACGGGCGCCGGCCGGCGGCACGCGGTCGGCGGCCTCCCAGGCGCGCCAGGTACGGCGCAGGTAGCCGAGCGTGGACAGCGACAGCAGCCCGAGGACGCAGAACGCGCCGCGGACGCCGAGCGCGTGGCTGAGCACCGGTGCCACCACGGGTGACAGCAGGGCCGCGCCGCCCGCGAGGAGCGAGAGCAGCCCGGACGAGCGTCCCAGCACGTCCTGCGGGATGTACTTGACGCGCATCATCACCATGGTGCTCAGGACGGCCCCCTGGCCGAGGGCGCCGAGCACGAGCCCGCCGAGGAAGGCGGGCAGCAGCGGCGCGGCGAGCAGGAACAGCGTCAGGGTGCGCAGAACGGTGCCGAGCGTCAGCGACAGGTGCGGACGGAAGATGGCCCGCTGGGCGACCAGCAGGTTGCCCACCAGCATGCAGGCGTTCGACGCGAGGATCACCGCCGATGACGTGGCGCTCGACATGTGCCAGTGGTGGCGCAGGTCGTAGACGACCAGCGCCTGAAGGCCCGCGCCGCACACCAGCGACAGCACGACGTGGACGGCCGTGATGGTCAGCATGCGCGGGTCCGAGGCGACGGCGCGCCACCCCTCGCGCACCCCTTGCCCTGTGCGGGGCCGCCGCTCCATGGGCAGGTGCCGGTGGCGCGGGGGGTGGATCCCCATGAGCCACACGGCGATGGGCGCGGCGAAGGTCGTCGCGTTCAGCCACAGCAGGCCGGTGTAGCCGATCCACGGCAGGGTCGCCGTCGTCAGCAGCGGGCCCGTCACGGTGGTGGTGAAGAAGACGCTGTTGAGCGTCCCGCGTGCGCGGACCTTGCAGTCGGGGAACATCGAGGGGACGCCGGTGATCCAGCCGGTGAGGTACGCGGAGCCGCCGAGGGCGACCAGGAAGGCGCACCCGAACAGCAGCCAGGTCGAGGCGTGGCCTGCCGTCACACTCATGTTCATGGCGACGGCGCCCGTGGCCTGGACCAGCAGCCCGGGCACCACCAGCACCCTGGGCCCCCAGCGGTCCGCGGCGGAGCCGAGCCAGGGACCGGCGACCAGGCTCAGCGGGACGGCCGCGGCCAGCAGTGACATCGACGTCAGGGACCCGGTGAGGTCGTAGACCATGAGGGGCAGCGCGGTGGCGTAGACGGCCTCGCCCACGTTGTTCAGCGCGTTGCCCGCGGCGAAGACGCGGAACCGCGGGTCGCGCAGGGGGGAGGGTTCCTGCGGCTGGGCGGCGGGGGCAAGGGTGTCCCCCGGGGCGCGGGCGCTCTCCTCGTCACCGCTCATCGGCTGCCCGCGCTGTCGGCCTCTGCCTTCACCTCGAGCGTCCCGGATGCGGGCGTCGCGGGCAGCCACAACTCGCGCAGGGGCCGCAGGACCTGCTGGGGCGACGAGCGGTCGAGCCGGTACAGGCGCAGGAAGCCGCCGCGTCCGCCGACGACGATGACCGGGGCGCCCGTGGAGTCGTGGAACGAGGCGATGCTCTTGGTGAAGTCGGGCAAGTCTTCGACGAATCCGATGAGTTCACCGGTCTCGTAGTCGAACGCGCCGAGCTGCATGCCGTAGGAGACGGCGCACAGTGTGCCGTCGATCAGTGTGGCGTTCTCCACGGTGTTGTCGAAGAGCTCGACGAACTGCCGGTCCATCTTCTCCGCGTCGGCGAGGTACTCCTTCACACCGCCGGAGCCCGTCACCCGGATCCGCTCGCCGAACACGTCGAGCCGCTTGGGGTACCCGCCGAGGTCGATCTCCCACGTCACCTCGCCCGCCGTGTCGTAGGCGCGCAGCAGGCCGTTGCGCGTGCCGAGCAGGCGCCGCCCGTCCGGGAGGTAGCCGCTGACCCATGCGGAGGCCGGCAGGCCGGTGATCCGGCCCGTCTCCCGTCCGGTGCGTGCGTCCAGCTCGATGCCGCCGGTGTTGCACGCGGCGAGCAGCCGGGTGCCGTCGGGCGAGAGCGCCAGCGTGTGGACAATGCTGGGCAGTTGCACGGTCCATGTGCGGCGGTCCTCGTCCTCGGCGCGCAGCACCTCGCGGGGCCAGGCGATGCCGAACCAGCCGTCCTCGGTGGGCAGTACGCGGCGGGTGAAGCCCGTGCCGCCCGTGTCGTGTGCGGCGAGGTGCAGGGCGGGGTGGCCGGGGCAGCGTTCCACCACGTCGACGAGGGCCGCCCCGTCGTCCGTCGCGACGGCGAACCGTCCGTCGCTGCCCGGCACGGGGCGGATGTCCCACGCGCACTGGCGCCCGTAGCCGAGCCGGCCGACGAACACACCGTCGGGGTCGACCGTGGCGATCTCCCCGTCCTGGCTGAGTACGTGGACGGCGCCGCCGGCGGTGTCGACCGCGATGTCGAAGATCTGGTGGCTGAAGCCGGAGACGCGCTTGTCGATGCGCAACTGGGGCGAGGTGTTGTCGTAGATGAGCAGTTCGCCGTCGAACCCGCCGACGTACGCCTTGGAGAAGTCCGGCGAGAACGCCATCGCCTCGACGTCGTTGCGCGCGAACAGCGACCGCTCGATGACCTGCCCGTCGAGGCCGACCGTGGCCACGCCGTTGCGGATGGCGCGGTCGTCCCCGGTGCCGCCGTCGAGTGTGGCCCACAGCCGGCCGTGGCGCGCGTCGTACAGCAGGCGGTGGATGTTGGAGCTGTCGACCTGGCTCACGACCGGGAAGTCCAGGTCGTCGAGCGATCCGATGTACACCCTGCCACTGCGGTCCGAGACGGCCTGCACGCCAGGCGCGTCGGTGCAGAACCATTCGAGCCGGGCGAACTTCTGCGACCACGGCTGGACGCGTTCCACCGCGAAGGTGTCCAGGTCGAGCACGACGAGCTGGAAGTAGCCGTTGCTGAGGTAGACCTTGCCGTTCCACACACCGATGCCGCGGACCATGGTGGGCGACGGCTCCTCGCCCTCCATCAGCAGGGACCTGTCGCAGGGGGCGGCGGCGTCCAGCCGGTCGACGAGCCGCAGTGTGGCGGCGTCCCAGCGCGAGACGGTGCCGCGTTTGTCCCGGGTGATGAGCCACCGCCCGGCGAATGTCATCGCGAAGACGGGGTCGCCGGCCGGGTCCTGCGCGCGGGACGTGGCGCCGGACGAGGCGAGCACCCGAAGGTCCGTGTCCAGCAGGTGTACGTTGCCGAGCACGTCGGCGGCGAACAGGCCGCCGTCCGGCCTGCTGACGATACGAGTGATGCGCTCCGTGAGGGTCATGGGGAACGGTGCTCCTTCCGGGTGAGGGGGGCAGACAGGCGCGACGGCCGCCGCACCAAGGGAGAAGGCCTCGAAGGCACCTCGCCCAGGGACGGCGGCCGCCGCTCAGAGGCGGGCCCGCGCCGGCCGGCCGGCCGGCGCGGAGCCCTCCGTCAGATCAGCTGATCCAGGGCCACGGGGTGCAACGGACGATCTTGCGCATGGGGGTTCACCTCCTGTCGTGATCGGGCGGTCGCTGGGCGTGCCACCTGGCGGGTGGCACATCTGGCGCTCCCCCGGCAGGGCAGGGGGGAGCAGATATGGTGGCGGCACAGGAGACGGACGCTGTGCCGCGAGTGCGGCGATGTGGACGGGACGGGGCCGAGGCGCGGCGGGGTGCGGCGGGGTGCGCCGGTGTGCGCTGCCGGGGTGCGCGGTCGGCTCAGGCGGACCCGGCGAGCGGCCGGGAGGCCGACGCCAGCGAGTCGAGCAGTGTGCGGACGCGGCCGGCCAGCACGGAGTCGAAGCGGGTCGGCTGCGGATCCCACAGCCAGTCCGCGCACGGCACGGCCAGCGGATCGCCCAGCGGCTCGGCCCCGCAGCGCATCAGGATGCCCCGGAGCCGTTCCTGGGCCGTGCGTCCTCCCTCAGGGCCGGGAGAGGCACTGAGCGTGACCACCGGTTTTCCGGTGAGCGGGCTGTCACCCCAGGGGCGGGAGAGCCAGTCGAGTGCGTTCTGCAGGACACCGGAGGGCGCGCCGTTGTACTCGGGCGTCGCGATGGCCAGGCCGTCGCACTCGCTCACCGCTTTCTTGGCCCGCACCACCTCGGCCGGGGTGTCCACGACCTCCTTGTCACCGTCGTAGAAAGGCAGGCGGCGAATGTCGAGGAAGCTCACCTGGAAATACCCGGTGCTATTTTCCGCAACGCCTTCCGCGAGGGAAAGCAGACGCCGGTTCAAGGACTCACGGCGAATACTTCCGCACATCAGTAGAAGTCGGTACGACATCGCCCCTCCATGCCTTCAAAACGTGTTCCGCGCTGACATCAACAAAGGTGTCAGAACCTCCGGCGCGCTGTCCATGGGCACAGGGAGTTACCTAGGGAATTCAACATTCAACCATGGCGAAAGCGCAGGTCGGAGCGGGGCTCAGCTGCGGTAACTCACCATTTCGTGGTAACCGGCCCACAGGCGGGCGCGGCACTGGAAGCCGACGAAAACGTTTTTTCACGACGGTGAACGTGACAATCCGTAACGCACCATTCTCCGCTGCAATTGCACGGGCCGAAACGGGTATCGAGGCGCGCCTCAGACCCATTGCGCGAGCCGCCACCGAAAGGCACGCCACCGCCCGAAGCGCGGACGACCCGGGCGGCCCGGGCGAGACGGCCGGCCCGGGCGGCGGTATCGGCGCCCGGGCGGACCCGGCGCGCCCGACGTGGCGGCCACACGGGATCGCGCCCATGCGCCGACCGCACAGTGGATGCGCACTTCGCGCATCTTGCGCGAAGTGCGCACGACGCCTACTGTCCACTCTCGTCAACGGAACGCGTCGTTCCCGTTCGCTTGGGAGACGCGGGCCGTATCGCCGACACTCGCATGGGGTCGATAGAAGGCAGGGCCGCAATGTCCATACCGATCAAGGCAAGCCTGGAACGCGTACCAGGCGGGATGATGCTCGTTCCGCTGCTGGTGGGCGCCGTGATCAACACCGTCCACTCCGGGACCGGAGACTTCTTCGGCTCGTTCACCGGCGCGCTGTTCTCAGGTGCGCTCACGATCCTCGCGGTGTTCTACGTCTGCATGGGCGCCACGATCGAGCTGCGCACCACCCCGTACATCCTGAAGAAGGGCGGGGCGCTGCTGATCGTCAAGGCCGGCATCGCGGTCGTGATCGGCATCGTTGTGGGCCACTTCCTGGGCGAGGCACCGGTCAACGGTGGCATCTTCGCCGGCATATCGACCCTCGCGATCGTGGCCGCGCTCAACGACACCAACGGCGGCCTCTACATGGCGCTGATGGGCCAGTTCGGCAAGCCCAAGGACACGGCCGCCTACTCGCTGATGAGCCTGGAGTCCGGGCCATTCCTCACGATGGTCACGCTGGGCGTCGCCGGCCTGTCCGCCTTCCCGTGGCAGACCCTGCTCGGCGCGATCCTGCCGCTCGTCGTCGGCATGATCCTGGGCAACCTGGACCCCGACATGCGCCGCTTCCTCGGCGCCGCCGTGCCGGTCTGCATCCCCTTCTTCGGCTTCGCGCTCGGCTCCGGCATCGACCTCGGCACCGTCTGGACGGCCGGCCTGCTCGGCCTGGGCCTCGGCCTGTTCGTCCTCATCATCAGCGGCAGCACGCTCTTCGCCACGGACAAGCTGCTCGGCGGTAACGGCCTGCCCGGCCTCGCGGCCGCGAGCACCGCGGGCAACGCGGCCGCCGTGCCGGCGATCGTCGCCGCCGCGAACCCCGTGTACAAGGCGGCCGCGGACAAGGCGACGGTGCTGGTGGCCGCGTCCGTGGTGGTGACCTCGCTGCTCACCCCGGTCATCACCGCCATGTACCACCGCCGGTTGAAGCGGGCCGACCCGGAGGCGGTCGCCGGTGACGTGCCCGACGGTGGTGTGCACGCGGGTGACGTGCCCGCGCGGACGGCGGAGCCGACGCCCGCGCCCGCCGACGCGACGACAACGGACGGAACGACGCACCGGTGAGCCACGTACCACCCCACGACACGGGCTCCCCCGCACCTGCCCTGGCCGACTCCCCCGCCCTGCTCCTGATCGCCGACGACCTGTCCGGGGCCGCCGACAGCGCGGTGGCGCTCGCCACGAGCGCCGACACGGTCGTGGCGCTGCACGCGGACGCGGAGTGGCCGCGGGCGACGGTGGTGGCCGTCGACACCGACTCCCGGTACGCCTCCACCGAGGACGCTGCCGAACGCGCCGCGGCCTGCGTCCGCCGGTCGGCAGCGGGGACCCGGATCTACAAGAAGGTCGACTCCACGCTCAGGGGCAACATCGGTCCCGAGGTCCGCGGCTGCTTGGCGGCACTCGGCGAGCGGGAGGGCAGGCGCCACATCGCCGTCGTCTCCCCGGCCTTTCCCGCCACGGGACGCACGGTCGTCGACGGCCGGGTCCGCGTCGGCGGTGAGTCCGTCGAGGCACGGCACCCCGCCCGCAAGCCCCTCGTCGCGCAGCTGGAGGCCGCCGGTCTGACCGTCGCGCTGCTGAGTGTGGCGGAACTGCGGGACGGCGACCCGGCCCGCGCACTGGCAGCGGCAGCGGCAGCCGCGGCCGGTACGGCCGACGCGGTGGTCGTCGACGCGCTCACGGACGACGACCTCGCGCGCACGGTCCGCGCCACCGCGGGTCTACCGGTTCTGCTGGTCGGCTCAGGCGGCATGGCCCACCATCTCGGCTCCTTGCGCACGGACGCGGCAGCGGCCCCCGGTGCCACGGCGCCCGCAGACGCACAGGGCCCTCCGCTCACCGGCCCCGCGCTGATCTGCGTCGGCAGCCGCAGCACGCAGGCGCTGGCGCAGGGCCGCACGCTCATCGAGGAGCTGCCCGCCCTGCCGGTCGAGGTGGGTACCGCCGCGGGCGGCACGGCGAGCGCGATGCGCGAACTGCGCACCGCGCTCGCGGCGGGGCACAACACCGTCGTCTCTCTCGACCCCCACCGGCCGGTGGAGCCCGAGCGCGCTCACGAGTTCGCCGTGGCCCTGGCCGAGGTCACGCGCGCGGGCCTGGACAGCGCGGGCGTCCTGATCGCCACAGGCGGCGAGACCGCGCGCACCGTGCTCCTCGCGGCCGGTGTGAACACGCTCGCGGTCGAGGGCGAGGTCGAACCCGGGGTCGTGCTCATGCGCACGCCCGGCGGGCTGCCCGTCGTCACCAAGGCGGGGGCGTTCGGGGACCCGGGGACGCTGCTGCGTGCCACCCGGGCGCTCCAGGGCCCGGCCGCGCCTGGACGGGGCCGGACCGCGCCCGCACGGGGCCCGGCCGCGTCCGCACAGGGCCCCGCCGCGTCCGCACAGGGCCCGCGCGCGCAGATCGTCCCCGCCCGCCCCGTACTCCCCATGCAGGACCAGACTCCGAAGGATGACACCATGTCCGCCATGTCCAAGCCCATCATCGCGATCACCATGGGGGACGCCGCAGGCGTCGGACCCGAGGTCGTCGTCAAGGCGCTGGCCGGCGCGGCCGCTTCGCTGCCCATGCTGCCGCTCGTCGTCGGGGACGCGAAGCGGCTGGGCCGCGCGATCGAGCTGACGGGCGCGGGACTTCGCGTCAACGCGGTCGCCTCCCCCGAGGAGGCCACGTACCAGCCCGGCACCGTGGACTGCCTCGACCTGGCGAACATCCCCGAGGACCTGCCGTTCGGGCGGCTGTCGCCCGTCGCGGGCGAGGGCGCGTACCAGTACATCGAGGCGGCCACCCGGCTCGCCTCGGAGCGGCGGGTCGACGCGATCTGCACGGCGCCGCTCAACAAGGAGGCGCTGCACGCCGCCGGGCACAACTTCCCGGGCCACACCGAGCTGCTCGCCGAACTGACCGGCACGGAAGAGGTGTCGATGCTGCTGTCGGCGCCGAAGCTGCGCGTCATCCACGTCACCACGCACATCGGTCTTGTCGACGCGGTCGCGAAGATCGAGCCCGGCCTGGTGGAGCGGACCGTCCGCCGTGGGTACGACACACTGGTCGCCGCCGGGATCCCCGAGCCGCGCATCGCGGTGTGCGGCATCAACCCGCACGCCGGTGAGAACGGCCTGTTCGGGCACGGCGAGGAGGAGAGCAAGATCGTCCCGGCGATCGAGAAGGCACGCGCCGAGGGCATCGACGCCCAGGGCCCGCTCCCGGCCGACACGGTGTTCTTTCGTGCGGTACGCGGCGACTTCGACCTGGTCGTCGCCATGTACCACGATCAGGGCCACGGCCCGGTGAAGGTGCTCGGCCTGGACGCGGGCGTCAACATCACCGTGGGCCTGCCCGTCATCCGCACCAGCGTGGACCACGGCACCGCGTTCGACATCGCGGGCACAGGCCGCGCCGACGAGGCGTCGATGGTGGAGGCGCTGCGCCAGGCGGTGGACCTGGCGCCGCGACGCGGCGGCGAAGGGTCGGGGCAGGCTGCGTGAGCGGTGAAGGACGGCGCCAGGAGATCCGCAACCTGCTGCAGGTGCGGCCCCTGTCGGTGACGGAACTTGCGGAACGGTACGACGTGTCCGAGTCGACCATCCGCCGTGACCTGACCCGGCTGTCGGAGTCCGGCGAGATCGTGCGCACGTACGGCGGCGCGCTGTCATCGGGCGGCGAGGAACAGACGCTGCTGGAACGAGAGTCGGTCGCACGCGCGGAGAAGTCGTCCATCGCCCGGGCGGCCGAGGCCCATGTGAAGGACTGCCGGCTGATCCTCCTGGACGCCGGCACGACAGCGGGCGCCCTGGCGTCACGGCTGGCAACGCACCACCAACTGGCGGTCGCGACACCGGGTTTGACGTCGGTCGGCATCCTGGCAGGGATGCCGGGGATCGAGCTGATCGTCCTCGGCGGCGCAGTACGCCCGACGAGCCTGGGCATGATCGGCCCGCTGGCCGAGTCGGCCGTGGCACGTCTGACGGCGGACGCGGTCTTCCTGGGCGCGGACGGTGTGGTGGCGGGACGAGGCATCTGCGAGGCCCAGCCGGAACAGGCGTCCCTGAAGCAGCTGATGGTCGAACGCTCGGCTGCCGCCTACGTGCTGGTCCACGCGGAGAAGCTGGGCCGCGAAAGCTCGCACTGGTGGACCACATTCACCCGCCCCTGGACGCTCATCACGGACGCGAGCGCGACGGAGGCACAGCTGGCGCCGTTCCGGGCGGACCCGCTGTGCACGGTGGAACTGGCGGACGCCTTCGGCTGACGCCGCGCGGTCGCCGAACCGCTCGCGCATCGTCGTGGCGCTCGGCCAGGCCCTCCGGCCCGTTGACCGCCCCGATCAGCGCCAGCAGCCCGGCCGGGACAGCGCCGCTCCTCGGTGAGCTGCGGTGGGAGGGACCCGGCGGTGCCGCGCGACGTCGTACACGGAACCCGAGCCAAGGCCACGCCGACGCCCCAGTTCTACTCGGCCGCGTGCGCTATGAACGTCGCCCACCCGTCCTTGCCGAGCCGCAGCACGGCTCCGTTGCCTGCGGACTTCGAGTCGCGTACGTACACGGCGTCGAGGTCCCTGGCCACCTCGACGCAGTCGCCCCCGCTCGTTCCGCTGTAGCTGCTCTTGAACCAGGCCAACGCGGCGGGCCGAGTGGCGTAGTGGTCGGTGCTCATGGCTCCCCTGCCATCCGCTGGATGAGATGAGAGGAGTCCTCGCTGTTGAGGGCCTGCGAGCGAAGCATCCCGTACCGCAGCCAGAACTCGCTGACCTCATTGCGATCGGACCTCACACTCACGACGTCTTGCGCCTCCACGTAGACGTGCTGTCTGCGATCCGTCGACTCCACCAACACCATAGGCCCGTTGAGCCCGCTGTGCGCCCCCCGAGTGGTCGGCATCACTTGCACCTCGACGTTGCGCATCTGCGAACACGTCAGCAGGTGGCGCAGCTGCTCGCGCATCACCGCCGCGCTGCCCACTGTTCGTCGCAGCGCGCCTTCCTCCACGATGAACACGAACACCATTGGCGGGCTCCGGCGTGCGAGCAATGCCTGGCGTGCCAAGCGACCTGACACGCGCTGCTCGATGATCTCTTCGTCCAGAGGCGGGAAATGGGCCTCAAGCAGCGTCTGCGCGTATGCCTGGGTCTGCAACAGCCCGGGGACCAGGAGGGGATCGTACGAGAACCTGCTCAGCGCCTCGGCCTCCAACAGCGCGAAGTCGCGAAAGAATCGTGGCAGCTTCGCGCGCTCCACCTCGTCCTGGAGCACCTCCAGAACGCCCCGCGCCTCCAGCGCACGGTCCGCCGCCAGCGTGAACGTGGCCTTCGCAGGCCGACGGCCCTGCTCCACCGAGGCGACCTGCTCCAGCGAGTACCCGATCGCATCGCCGAGCGCCTGTTGGCTCAACCCAGCCTGTTTACGCAGATGTTGCAGCAACCTGCCGTAGGCCGCCCAGACCCCCGGCAGCTCGGACTCTCCGTTGCCGCTCGCCGTCCGGCCGTTCCGAGCACTGTCCCGCACCCGCCCTCACGCCCTTCCCGTGAAAGTGTCCGCCCCGCCCACCGCCGGGAATGATTCAACGCAGCGCGCGCTCGACCGGACACGGGACCGGACCCGTACAGAACCCGTACAAGTCGGCGTAACGACCCTTGGCCGACCCGTACGAGGCGGGTTCCGTACGAGCGTCATACCTGGTAGGCCGCGCGGCACCACCTCCACGATGATTCCGTGACCCACCACCCAATCACCCCACAATCCGCCACCGCAGTCCGCCAGTTGTCACTGCGCTTCAGCGCGACCCGGCGCGGTGTACGCCTCGCGCGCCGGTTCGCCGTGCAGCAGTTCACGGAGTGGTCCGGGCTGCCGTACGACGCGGCGCCGGCCCGCGCGGTCGCGCTCGTCGCGGGCGAGCTGGCGGCGAACGCCGCCACGCACGGCAGCCTCCCCGGCCGGGACTTCCGGCTCACGCTGCTGCGTCTGCCCGACCGATCCGCCCTGCGGATCGAGGTAACGGACACCCGCCCCGAGCGCCGCCCGCGCGACCCCGCAGGCGCCCCGCCGCCCCACGGGGCAACGGCGGGGCGTGGGCTCCTCCTCGTCGCGGCCTACGCCGACCGCTGGGGCTGGGAGGCACGCGACGCGCACACGAAAACGGTCTGGGCGGAAGTCCCAGTGCCCCCGTAAGCACCGTCACCTCAGCGGGCGCCCCCCAGCACTTCGCGAAGCCCATCCCGAGCTTCGCGATCGGCCGCCCTCGCCGGCTCAGGAACCCTGTATCGACTGGATTCCAGCACCAGTTCAATCGCCGCATCAAGCGAGATGCCACCGCCCACGGACACGTAGACGGGGCGGACAGACTCCGCGGTCCTGACCTCGGCTCCGACGACGCCCTGGGCGTCAGAGATCCTGCGTACGCCGCCGCGCTCCGGCGAGGTCGGCGGCGTCTCCCGGTGCAGCGGATTCTTCGCGACGGCGACCACCGAGCGGCCCAGGCGGGCCGCCAGATGAACACCGAGCCCCGCCCGGTCGGGGTGCATGAGCCCGTGCCCGTCACACATCACGACGTCGCCGGCCGCCACAAGCTCGCGGACCACCGCTTCCGCTATCCCGACTTCGCGGGCCGCCAAGTGCCCGAACCTGTACGGCGCTGACGGCTTCCCCGCCAGCCGCCGGCTCGCGACCACCCGCCCGTCCCCGCGGCCCCACGCCACGGCGGCAGCAACGGCCACCTCGCGATCATCGCAATAGGCGGCATCGACACCGATCAGACGCCGAACGGAGGCCAGCTCCACCTCGGGCCATTCCCATCGCGGCAATCAGCACCTCCCGGTCGGACCGCGCAGCCCAACTGTCAGCCGACCCCGTCACCAATACCTCCGAGCACTCGCCGCCCACGCTCATACGCGAGCGACACACCGGACACACCTCACATCAGCACGCAGCTCTTCCGCTGGCCCCAACCGACTGCACGCACAGCTTCGCAGCAACTCGGAGATTGAGAGGCCCTCGGCCGAGGCAGCTGGCCCGGCTGGAATCGTTCAACCTCCGTGCTCGATGAGATCCTCGACAGCCTGCCGCAGCCACGCGTTGAAGTCGGGGAACGTTCTGCGCTGCTCCCAGCCTGGGGATGCAAAGTCGTGGATCACGGCGACGTCTCCTCCCTCAAGGTCCCAGCACGCCACATCGTCGTTGTCCTCGCGGCGGGCGAAGGGAACCGGCCGACGTTCCGGATACCGCTCGCTCAGGCCGGTCGCCCGACGCCGTAGCAAGCTGCCGTCGAAGATCCACCAAGGCTCGAGGTGCGTCAACCCGAGCCCGACCACGCGGACGAACTCGGCCGGGTATGCGAAACCCTCGGGGAGTTCAACGGTCCTCAAGAGGTCGGTCACGAGTCAGCCCCCATCCCATCCAACGTAAGTGGACCATTCCCTCACCTGAACGCCTCCGGTTGCGGCCCAGTGGCGAGAGCCACCGGCCCGGTGGCGCGTCGGCCCGAGGCCGTGCGTATGATCCCGGGCGCATCCACAGCCCGGCGTTGCACGCCGCCTTTGTCCCAGGGGGACGATATGACCGTCGAACAGCAATCGAGCACGGCGGACGGCGCCGAGACCGTTCAATTGGCCTTTCACCCCACTCAGGATCAGGTGACCGAGGCCATGCGAACCTGGGAGAGGGTGACGCCGAGAGGGCGAAGAAAGCGCGTCCTGTGGCCCGTCGCCGTGTTGCTGTGCGCCATCGTCATCGTGCTGGGCGCGGTGAACGGCGCGGTCCTCGGCACCTCAGTACCTCTCCTGGCCATCGCGGTGGGGGTCTGGCTCCTTCGGTTCCTTCTCCGGCGGTTCGCGGTGCGCCAGGTGTACAAGGCCAAGGCCGGCAGGGGCGAGCACACGATCACAGTCGATGGTCAGGGCGTACGTGTGAGATCCGAGCTCAACACTGCGCGAGTCCCCTGGTCGCAGGTTGCCGGGTACGCGGAAACAGACAACCTCTTCGTGCTCGCACACAAGAAGATGCACGAGATCAACAGCACGCCTCTTCCGAAGAGCGCCCTGCCGCAGCAAGCGGACATCAACCGCCTTCGGGAGCTGCTCGACCGCCACACGACCCGCCTCGGCGGCGGTCGGCAGGGGTGAGAGGCGGCGGGTTCCGAGGCGCCGACGGAAAACCCGAGCGTCGCTGTCTGTGAGTGACACCGAGAAACAGCCTCAGCCGCGACGCTGAACGAGTGGGCACCGAAGCGGTCGTTGGGCCCAGGGCTGTGCGCCGCTGCCGCCCAGGTGCCACGCTGCGAGCGCGGTGACCTGCGCGGCGAGGCCCGTCAGGGCGGCGTCGCGCCGTGCGGCGGCGTGGGCGAGTCGGGTTACGTCGTGCCCCCAGTCGCCGGTGGCCCGGTCGTCCTCGGCGATTCGGGCGAAGCCCCGGTCCAGCAGGCCTCGGGCCTCCTCTTCCCTCTTGCGCGCCACCGCTTTGACCGCGCCGACCGCGTTGGCCAGGGCGCTGGCCGGGCGCGACCACTCGTCGTCGCGGGCGCGCGCCGCGGGGTTCCCCGCGTCGTAGTGCTCGTCGTTCGCGACCGATACGGCGCGGACGTCCAGGTCAAGCCGCCAGAACAGCGGCACGCCGGCGAAGCGGACGAACAGCAAGCGGCGGCGGTCGGAGCGGTGGAAGTCCGGGTCACTGCGGATGCTGTCGACCGGCCGGAGCGCTGTCAGAGCCTCCGTCGCGCGAGTCAGGCAGTCGGAGAACCGCGCGTCCGGCAACACCCACGCGATGTCGATGTCGCTGAAGGCGTCCGCCGTGCCCGAGGCCAGCGAGCCGCGCAGCTCCGTGCGGGAGCCCGGGCAGCACCCCAGCAAGGCAGCGCACACCTCGGTGGCCAGGGTGGCGCGATCGGTCTCTTCCGGCATGACGCACACCGTAGTCCGCCCCGCCCGTCACGTCTTTGCCGGTGCGGTCGTGAGCCGGGCACGCAGCCAGGGCGTCATGGGGCGTTCCACGTAGCGGTGCAGGAGCCACGCCAGGAGCAGCATCGCCGACACCGTCAGGGGCAGTGTCGCCGCCGCGGGGACGCCGAGGGTGCGGTGCAGGGCTCCTATGGCGACCCAGCCGAGGTGCTCGTGGACCAGGTAGAACGGGTACGTCAGGGCGCCCGCCGTCGTCAGCCAGCGCCAGTCGGCCCGGCGCGGGCGGCCCAGGGCCATGGCCGCGATCGCGGCGAAGCCGAGCGCGAGTATCGCGATGATGACCGTGGTGTGGCGGTAGCCGAAGTGGCTCGCGGGGTGCCAGAGGTCGGCGACCGCGTAGTGCTGGCCGAGCAGGAAGCCCACGGCGGCGAGGCCCCAGCCGAGCGGGTCGCGGTGGTTCCTGTGCACCAGGTACAGGCCCATCCCGCCGACGAAGAACGGCGCGTAGTGCGGCATGAGCACCTGGGCGAGCAGGGCCGAGTGCGCGGCGTCGGCCATGACCGCGCCCAGCGTCCACAACGCACCGAACAGGACGACGCGGCGCCGCGTGACGCCCGGCAGGATCACGCACAGCGCGAACAGCGCGTAGAACCGGATCTCCGCCCACAGCGTCCAGTCCACACCGATCACCCGCTGCCCACCCGCCGGCATCTGGAGCAGTGTCAGGTTGAGGAGTGTGTCGTCGGCCGAGGCCGTGCGGTAGACGACGCCCGGCAGTGCGAACACCGCCGTGATCAGCAGCACCGCCACCCAGTACGCCGGCATCAGGCGGGACGCGCGCGAGGCGAAGAAGGCGGCGAGCGAGCGGCCCCAGCCGCTCATGCAGATGACGAACCCGCTGATGACGAAGAAGATCTGCACGCCCAGCGGGCCGTACGCGAACCACTCGTGCAGGGTGGGGAATTGGGTGGCTGGGGACGTGCCCCACGCCGTGGTGATGTCGCCCTCCCTGCCGCCGTAGTGGTACACCGCCACCATCAGCGCCGCGACCAGCCGCAGGCCGTCCAGGGCGCGCAGCCTGCCGCCCCGGGCAGGGCCGCCGCGCGCGTCCGGTGCCGCGACGGGACCGGCCGCGGGCGTCTCGCCCGGAGATCGGATGAGCACT
>NZ_JAGIQL010000308.1 GCF_017813245.1 Streptomyces montanisoli | reverse complement strand
AGACCGCAGTCCAGACGTGAGCTCTTCCGATCTGCGCCGTCACCGCGCCGCCGACCACCGGCTTGTCGCGGCGCCCCGCGGCCACATCACGCGCCGCGTCGATCGCGTCGTTGCTCCAGCCGACGGACAACTGCCCGGCGAGCACCGCCGCGGTGACGAGCAGGCAGCCCGGCGCCGTCTGCCCCGAAGCCGCGGCGACCCCCGCGACCAGCGCCGTCACCGCGACCGTCGGCATCGGATGGCAGGCGCCCAGCAGCGCGGCCACCCGGCGCGTGGCGCCCGTGACACCCCGGGCACGCGGGCCACCCGGCCCGGCGCGCCCGGCGGGCGAGGAGTGCTGTGCGGTCGTCATCGGCCGCTCGGTGGCGTCCATCCGGCCATCGTAGGCAACGGGCCGCCCGGCGGGCCCGCATGTCACGCCGCGCCGCGGGAAGAGGGAACGTCATACTTCCGTCAGGGGCCGTACCGGCGATCTGGCGTGTGACCGCACGCCGTGCGGGCAGTGATGTCACGTTCCCGACCTGATCGGATCCCGGATGACACGCATCGGAGCCGTCCACGGGGTGCTCGCCGAGCACCGGTACGACCAACGCGAGATCACCGACATGGTGGCACGCACCTGCCTGCCGCCCGGCGGGGACCGGCGGCTGCTCGACCGCCTGCACGGCAGCGCGTGCGTCGAGCGGCGGGCGATGGCCCTGCCACTCGAACGGTACGTGACACTCGGCGGCTTCGGCGAGACCAACGACGCGTTCATCGAGACCGCCGTGCCGCTCGGCGCCGAGGCAGTCACGGGCGCGCTCGAGCGGGCCGGGCTCTCGCCGCGCGACGTCGACCTGCTGATGTTCACCTCGGTCACCGGGATCGCCGCGCCGTCCGTGGACGCGCGCCTCGTCGGCCGGCTCGGCCTGCGGCCCGACGTCAAGCGCGTGCCGGTGTTCGGGCTCGGCTGCGTGGCCGGCGCCGCCGGCGTCGCGCGCCTGCACGACTACCTGGCGGGCCGTCCCGACGACGTGGCCGTGCTGCTCTCCGTCGAGCTGTGCACCCTCACGTTCCAGCGCGACGACCCGTCCGTGGCCAACCTCGTCGCCACCGGCCTCTTCGGGGACGGCGCTGCCGCCGTCGTCGCCTGCGGGGCGCGGCGGGCCGCCGCGGGGCCCACCGTCGTCGGCACCCGCAGCCGCATGTACCCGGACACCGAGTCCGTGATGGGCTGGGACATCACCGGCTCCGGGTTCAAGGTCGTCCTCGATGCGAGCGTCCCCGAACTCGTGCGCAAGAACCTCGCGGCCGACGTCGACAGCTTCCTCGCCGACCACGGCCTGCGGCGCGAGGACATCACCGCGTGGGTCTGCCACCCGGGCGGCCCCAAGGTGCTCGAAGCCGTCGAGGAAGCCCTCCGACTGCCCGATGAAGCACTGGAGATGACGTGGCGCGCGCTCGCGGCGGAAGGCAACCTCTCGTCCTCGTCCGTCCTGCACGTCCTGCGCGACACGCTGGCCGAGCGGCCCCCGCCGCCGGGCACCCCGGGGCTGCTGCTCGCGATGGGGCCCGGCTTCTGCGCCGAACTCGTCCTGCTGCGCTGGTGACGTGCGCGGTGGAGCACCCGGGGGAGCGACGATGATCTGGTACACCGTGCTGGTCGCGGCCGTCGGCGCCGAGCGCGTCGCCGAACTCGTCGTGGCCAAGAGGAACATGCGCTGGAGCCTCGCGCGCGGCGCCGTCGAGCGCGGCCGTGGCCACTACCCCGCCATGGTGGTGCTGCACACCGGGCTGCTGCTCGGCTGCCTCGCCGAGGTGTGGAGCGCGCACCGCCCGTTCCTGCCCGCCCTCGGCATCCCGATGCTCGCGGTCGCCGTGCTCGCGCAGGGGCTGCGCTGGTGGTGCATCAGGACGCTCGGGCCGCGCTGGAACACCAAGGTGCTGGTCGTGCCGGGGCTGCCGCTCGTCGACGCGGGCCCCTACCGGCTGCGCGGCCTCAGGCACCCCAACTACGTGGCGGTCGTCGCCGAGGGCGTCGCCCTGCCGCTCGTCCACACCGCGTGGATCACGGCGCTCGTGTTCACGGTGCTCAACGCCTGGCTGCTGTCGGTGCGCATACGGTGCGAGAACGAGGCGCTCGCCCTGGCGGGCGCCGCCACGTGATCGACGTGCTGGTGGCCGGCGGCGGCCCCGCCGGGCTCGCCGCCGCGCTGCACGCGACCGCCGCCGGCCTGGAGACCGTCGTGCTCGAACCCCGCAGCGGCGCCGTCGACAAGGCCTGCGGCGAGGGCGTGATGCCCAGCGGCGTCCGGGCGCTCGCCGGCCTGGGCGTCGAACTGCCCGCGGGCCACCCGCTGCGCGGCATCCGCTACGTGCGCGGCCGCCACAGCGCACAGGCCCTGTTCGCCCCCGGCCAGGGCCGCGGCATCCGGCGCACCGAACTGCACGCCGCGCTGCTGCGGCGGGCGGCCGAGGCCGGCGTCACGCTCCTGCGGGGCCGGGCCGACGGCGTCGTGCAGGACGCGGACTCCGTGACGGCGGGCGGCATCAGAGCACGCTGGCTCATCGCCGCGGACGGACTGCACTCGCCGCTGCGCCGCGCCCTCGGGCTCGACCTCGCGCCGCCTTCGCGCGCGCCGCGCCGCTACGGGCAGCGCCGCCACTACCGGATGCGGCCCTGGACGGACTTCGTGGAGGTGCACTGGTCGCGCGGGGGCGAGGCGTACGTGACGCCCGTCGCCGGCGACCTGGTGGGGGTCGCCGTGCTCAGCGCACGGCGGTGCGGCTACGAAGACCACCTCGCGGCCTTCCCGGAGTTGCGCGCCCGGCTCGGGGCCGAACCCGCGACGGCGGTGCGCGGCGCGGGCCCCCTCAGGCAGCGCGCCCGCGCGCGGACCGCGGGCCGCGTGCTGCTGGTCGGCGACGCGGCCGGGTACGTGGACGCCCTGACGGGCGAGGGCATCGCGCTCGGCCTCGCCTCGGCGCACGCCGCGGTCGCGTGCGTACGGGCGGGGCGGCCCGAGGCGTACGAACGGCGGTGGCGCGCCCTGACCCGCCGCCACCGTGCGCTCACCGCCGCGCTCGTGGAGGTGACCGCGCACCCGGCGGCCGCACACGCGCTCGTCCCGGCCGCCGCCGCGCTGCCCGCCGTCTTCACGGCGGCGGTGCGTTCGCTCCAGTGACGGCCGTCAGCCCGGCAACGGCTTCCGCCCGGGGACGGCCGCCGGGCCAGTACGCCGTCCCGCCTCCGCGGCGCCCCGCCGGACAGCCGCGGCGGCGGATCGGAAGAACAGACGTCTGGACTCCTGTCACCGATGCATCTGGTGAGCCGACCTCTGCTCGGAGAGTGGAGACGGGGGCGGGGGGGGGGGGGGGGGGGGGGGGGGGGGGGGGGGGGGGGGGGAGC
>NZ_JAGIQL010000307.1 GCF_017813245.1 Streptomyces montanisoli | reverse complement strand
CGTGCCGCGTCGCTGCCGGGTCCCGTGCGGGCTGGCTCTCTCCTCTTTCTTCTTTTTTTTTCTTTTTTTTTTTTCTTTCTGCTCCACCGGCAGACGTCCGGCAGCGGCGCCCTCAGCGCGGGCGCGTCCGGCGGGCTCTCCATCGACCCGCTGCTCGTCGTGGCGCCCGCGCTCGCGCTGCTGGCCGGCACGGTGCTGACGCTGCGTCTGCTGCCGCCCGTCGCGCGGCTCGCGGAGCGGCGCGCCGCCAGGGGACGCGGGCTGCCTGCCGCGCTCGCGGGCTGGCAGCTCAGCCGCAGGCCGCTGCGGGGCGCGGGCCCTGTGCTGCTGCTGGTGCTCGCCGTCGCCATGGGCGTGCTCGCCATCGGGCAGGGCGCCTCGTGGGACGCCTCGCAGAGCGACCAGGCCCAGTTCCGGGCCGGGGCGCCGGTGCGGGTGGTCGGCAGCCGCACGCCCGTGTTCGGGCAGGGCGGCGCGTTCGCGGCGATCCCCGGCGTGCGCGGGCTGGCGCCCTCCGTGCGCGACACGATGAGCCTGTCGGGCAGCAGGGAGGCGACCGTGCTCGCCCTCGACACGAGCGACGCGGCGCCCGGCATCGGCATGCGCGACGACCTGGCCGGCGGGGACGCCGCCCGCGAGGTCGCCGCGCTGCACCCCGCCGCCGTCCCGGCGACCGGGCTGCCGGTGCCCGACGGCACGACCCGGCTCGACCTGGCGATACGTCTGACGGCCCACCCCGCGCCGTCGTCGGCCGACGACGCGGCGCTCGGCTTCGTCACGCTTGAGGACCGCTACGGGGTGCGCTACCCGATGCAGCTCGACCAGATACACGCCGACGGCGCCACCCACACCCTCGGCGTCGACCTGGCGGGCGCGGCCGGCGCGCCCGACGGCGAACCGGCCGGGCCGCTGCGGATCACCGGCTTCGAGTTCGACACCCCGGCCTCGCCCGCGCACGCGCAGCGCTACGAGCTGACCATCGCCTCCGTCACGGCGCACACCCCGCACGGCGACCGCCCGGTGTCCGTGCCGTCCCCGCGCTGGGGGACCTCGGTGACCACCTCGGGCGCCGACCTCTCCGCCCAGCCGAACGCCTCCCCCGCCGATGTGACCGGCGTGCGGGGCGACGCGCACACGCCGCTGTCGCTCACGTACGACGCCAGCTCGTACCACGGGCAGCCTTTCGGGCCGCAGGCCCTGGACGACGTCCGCGTCACCGCGCCCGCGCAGGCGGCGCCGCTGCCCGCGGCGCTGGTGACGGACTCGTTCGCGTCGGCGACCGGCGCGAAGAAGGGATCCGTGATCCGGGTGCCGCTCGGCAACGACACCCTCTCCGTGCGCGTCGCCGGCACGGTCCGGCAGATCCCGACGACGGGCCCGAGCGCCGCGGTGGACGGCCAGGGCGTGCCCGCGGCCACCGACAGCGGCGCCGTGCTGCTCGACCTGCGCGCCGTCGAGCGGGCGTTCGCGGTGAAGGACGCGCAGACGCCGGCCCCGACCGAGTGGTGGTTCTACCCGGCGCCCGGCAAGGCCGGGCAGGTGGCGGCCGCGCTGCGCGAGCGCACCGACATCGACCCGGGCCAGATCCTCGTCCGCACGGAGATCTCCGACCGGCTGCACCGGGACCCGCTGGGCGCGGGCCCGCAGGCCGCCCTGCTGGCCGCCGCGGTCGCCGCGGCCGCGCTCGCCGCGGTCGGCTTCGCCGTCGGCACGGTCGCGGCCCTGCGGGAGCGCTCGCAGGAGTTCGCGGTGCTGCGGGCGCTCGGCGCGCCGCGCCGCCAGCTGGCCAGGCTCCTCGCGGTGGAGCACTCCCTGCTGCTCGGCATCGGGCTCGCCGTCGGTGTGGTGCTCGGCGTGGTGCTGACCCGGGCGGTCGTCCCGCTGATCGTCCTGACGGGCAAGGCGACCCAGCCCGTGCCCACCGTGCACATCCTGCTGCCGGCCGGCGAGGTCCTGCTGCTGCTCGCGGGCGTGGCGGTGGCGCCGGCCGTCATCGTGGCGGCGCTCGCGCTGCACCGCACGGACCCCGCGAGTTCGCTGCGGGCCCAGGGAGGTGAGTAGGGAGGTGAGTAGCGAGGTGAGTGACGTGGCACGACGGCACGGTGAGGCCGAGACACCGCGCGGCCGGGCGGCGCGGCGCACCCCGGCGCCGTGGGTGCGCACCCGGTTGCGCGCCGCGCCGGGACTGCCGTTCGGGCTCGGCCTGCTGGTGCTGGTGACCGCGTTCCTGGCCGCCGCCTTCCCCCGGGCGACCGCCTCGTACGAGACCGACGCGCTGCGGCACGCCGTGAACACCGCGTCGATCGACCGCAGCGCCGTCTCGCTGTCCGTCGCGTACGGCGGGGCGACGGACGGCGACGCGGAGCGCCTCGCCGAGATGCTGCGGCCCGGCTACATCGAACCGCGCTACCGCCGGGCGATCGCCACGCTCCCCGCCCCGCTGCGCGCCCGCCGCGACCAGTCGTCCTACGGGGTGCGCACGAGGGGACAGGTGTCCGCGCGCGACTCCTACCTGGCGCGGCCCGAGGGCAAGGCGCCCGTGTTCACGCTCACCACCCAGGACGCTCTCGGCCCGCACTCCCGCCTCGCCGCGGGGCGGCTGCCGCGCGCCGCGCGCGACTCCGTCACCTACCGCACGCACGAGGTGGAGGGCGCCGTCTCCGAGGCCACCGCCAAGCACCTGCACATCAGGGTGGGCTCAGTGCTGCACTTCCCCTCCAATCAGCGCCTCGGCGCCGAAGTGGCCGTCCGCGTCACGGGCATCGTCACGCCGCTGCACCCGTCGCTCTCGTACTGGAAGGGCGAGCCCGACCTCGCGGCGCCCGAACTGTTCGGCGACCCGTCCCCCAGCGGCGTCGGCCCCCGCTACTGGCACGCGGCGGTCGTGCTGCCCCCGGAGGCGGGGCCCGTCCTGCCCGCCGTCGTGGACTGCGAGCTGTTCTGGCGCCTGTCGCCCGACACCTCGGGGCTGACCTCGGACGACCTCGGGCCGCTGCGATCCGCGGTCGGCTCGATCACGCACGGCCCCGGGCTGACCGCGCTCGGGCAGGCCGTCAACCCCGACGTGTCCGTGACCACCGGGCTCGACACCGTCCTCGACGGCTTCACCTCGCTGCTCGGCTCGGTGACGCCCGTGGTGGCCGTGGGGGCGTTCGGCGTGGCAGCGGTCGGCGCCGCGGTGCTGCTGATGGCGGGCGAAGGGCCCCGCGGCCTCCTCTGATCCGGAGAGCTGACGTCTCAACTCCGGCCGCCCGTGTATCCGGCATGTCCGCTTCTGCGCGGAGAAGGGGGGGGGGGGGCGGGGGGGGGGGGGGGGGGGGGGGGGGGGGGGGGGGGGGGGGGGGGGGGGGGGGGGGGGGGGGGGGGGGGGGGGGGGGGGGGGGGGGGGGGGGG
>NZ_JAGIQL010000306.1 GCF_017813245.1 Streptomyces montanisoli | reverse complement strand
GTCCTTGCGGGCCTCGACCGCGAGACGCGTCGCGCGTTCACGCAGTTCATCGGGGTACTTACGGGGAGCAGCCATGAGCGGCATCCTTCCGGGTCTTCGATGTCTCCATCAAACCCGGGGCGATTCAACGAGTACCGCGAGCTCCTGCCCGCGACCTTTCTGGACATCGCGGAGCTGGAGTGGCGTGCTCAAGGCTTGCGGGTGAGCACCATGACCCACATGCCAGGCCAGTTCCAGACGGAGGCGTACGCACGGGCCCTCTTCGAGGCCGCCATCCCACCTCTTCCCGCAGACGAGTTCGAGGGCAGGATCGCTCACCGCGTACAGCGTCACCGTGCCGTCGACCGCACGGACGCGCCACCGTACAGACTCGTGGTCCATGAGGCGGCGTTGAGGATCGAAGTGGGCGGCCGGAAGGTGCTGCGCGAGCAACTGACGCACCTCATGGCAGCAGCCGACCGCGACAACGTGACGATCCAGGCGATCCCGTTCTCGGCCGGGGCGTTCCCCGGCGCCGGGCAGGCAATACTGTACGCACTCGGCCGGGTGCCGCGGCTGGACACGGTTCAGCTGGACCGCACGTCGGCGGGTGAGTTCATCTACTCCGAAACGCAGTTGTGCAAGTACCGGCTACAGCTGGACGAGATGCAGCGGAACGCGCTGACACCCAAGAAGACCCTCGATCTGATGCACACCATCGCATCGACCCTTTAGGAGTCGCACAGTGCCTGACATCACGTGGGAAGCCCCCTTCTGCCAGGACGCGAGCAACTGCTTCCGCCTCGGCACCGACACCGAGGGCAACGCCTACATAGCCGTCGACGGCCAGGAAGACCACTACCTCACCGACACCATCGACGCCCTTCGAGCGCTCGTCGCCGACATCAAGGCCGGAAAGGCGGACCACCTCGTCTAGCGCTTTGACCGGGAAGGTTCATCGGTTGGTGTCGAGCGCCGGAGCGTGTCCCTCGACTTGTTGTTCCATAGGCTTGGCCGCCATGGAGACAACGACGTCCTTCGTCCATCACCTCGGGGTATTCGCTTCGGACTTCGACGCCAGCGAACAGTTCTACACCTCTGCGTTGGAAGCTCTGGGGATCGAAGTCGGCTACCGGGCCGACGGCGTCGCCGAGTACTGGAGTCCGGAGCGGGACACGCCGTCATTGTCGGTGGAACGCGCGGAGGACGCCGTCACCACGGGGGTGCACATCGCGTTCACAGCGGTCAGCCGAGACGCGGTGGATGCCTTCCACGCGGCTGCGGTGGCGGCCGGCGGCGCCTCCCGGCACGGGCCCCGTGTGTGGACCGAGTACCGCGCCTACTGTGCGTTCGTCAGTGACCCGGATGGCAACAACATCGAAGCCGTCCATAAGGAGACCTCCTAGCGATCCGGCGCTGACGCTGCCCCGCCGCTCATCCGACTGGAGCTTCGGCCCCCTGCCGCTCAGTCAGCCTGCGAGCCACTACCAGCTCTGCCGTCCGCCTCCGCGTACCGATTGGCGTGTCGTCACATCCCCTTCGTGGCTCGTATGGCCGTCTGGGGAGGGGAGGTGCACACTGACGCCTTCCCGTTCGATCCGAAGGACTGAGCCGTGCCCGACCGACCTGAGATTGTCTGCATCTGCGGCTCTACCCGGTTCGTGGACGAGATGAGCGCGGCGAACCGTGACCTGACCTTCGCAGGTGTCATCGTCGTCGCGCCAGGCGTCTTCCCGCGCGCCGAGGATCACAAAGCTGACGAGTTGATCACCAAGGAGCAGAAGACCGCGCTGGACGCCCTGCACCTGCGCAAGATCGACCTGGCTGACCGGGTCCTGGTCGTCAATCCGGGTGGTTATATCGGCGAGTCCACGAGCAGGGAGATCGCATACGCCCACGCCACGGGCAAGCCGGTCTCTTTCACCGATCCCGTCTGACCGGGTATCGGCTGTGCGAGCGTGGCTTCGCCACGTCACCACAGAGACCGTGCCCCTGCGAATGCACCACAGCAGCCTCCGGCCCTCCTCCTCACCGATCTCCCGCACCGCACCCGATCTGCCATCGCACTGCTCCCGATCTCGTCAGTGGTGACCGGTGTCGATGACACAGAAGCGGTTGCCGTCGGGATCTGCGAGCACGATGAAGTCAGCGTCTTCGGGATAGAAGTCCCAGTCGACGCGATGAGCACCCAGGGACACCAGCCGCGCTACTTCGGCTGTCTGGTCGGCCGCGTCCCCGGCATACAGGTCCAGATGGATCCGCGGATGCTCCTGGACCGGTGTCTCGCTGAGGCTGAGCGCCACCTGCACGCCGGCTCCTTCCGACGGCACAAGCACCACCCAGTCGTCCTCCATCTCCTCGCGAGGAACGTATCCCAGAGCCTCCATCCAGAACGTCGCCGCACGCGGCACATTCGAGACACCCAGCACCACAGAACCAACTCTCAGCATGTGCTGATTCTGACGCACAGCAGCAGCCGACGACACCTGCCGCAGGACCGCTCGAAGCGGCCCAATGCCCGGCTCCACATGCCCTCGAACACCGCCTGCCGGCGGGCAGGCACTACGCTGTGGCCCGCGGCCACCACTTCCGCAAGGAGAAGGTATGCAACCTTGCGCAGAGTGTGGTGCGTCTATGAACCCGCGGTCCTGTGACGAGCTGTTCCACGCCTTGTTCGCACTGGACCATTCACGGCAGGCCCCGTGGGGGCCGCTGCACGCAGTCTCAGTCGCTTGCTTCCTGCTCCAGCACCCCAGTCGGCTACCCGCCGACGACGGCGCGATGGCTTGGGCGCTCCTGCACGCGTACCTCGACGGCGGCCTCGACGAAGTGAACCGGCTTGTTGGTCACGCTCGTCGTGGCAACTCCCACCGCGCGCAGGGCATGCCTGTGCGAGTCGCCCCAGACGCGGCGCCACCGCACCGGGACGCGACACGGTCTCGTTTCTCCGTCACGATCGAAGTCGTCGCCGTCGACGGGACGTTCCCCTCCGCGAGCTTCGGGGAACGCGTCGAGGCTTGGGCCGCAGCAACGGTCGCCGCGTGGAGGGGCGGCTCGTGATCGGCCGAAAGGGCATTCGGCCTGTCCCCCAGGCCCGCCTTGGCGACGTTGATCGCGCCTGGCACCGACGCCACCGAGCCCACGCCCAGGCGGTATGGACGCCAGGCATGATGTTCCGATGGGACATCTGCCCGTCGACGTGCGCGCTTCGCTCAGGCTCTTCGCCTTCTACCTGGCGAACGGCACCATCGATGTCGACCTGCTCGACGGTTTCGATTACCGCCCGGCTCTCTGTCAAGCCCCGGGTTTTGTGGAGAGTGGGTTAGCTGGTTTTCTGGAGTGACGCAGGGGGTTCGGCCGCATAGTGGGCGGCCTCGTGCTCGGCGGGGGTCGCGTGTCCGAGCTCGCCGTGCAGGCGC
>NZ_JAGIQL010000305.1 GCF_017813245.1 Streptomyces montanisoli | reverse complement strand
CGGGCGCGGCGGCACCGGCGGCGGGCCGCCCCGCGGGCTCCACCGCGCCGAGCGCCGCCAGGACGCCCGCCGCCTTGGCGTGGGTCTCCGCGACCTCGCCGCGCGGGTCGGAGTGGCGTACGAGTGTCGCGCCGACGCCCACCCGCAGCGCGCCCGTCCGCGCGTCGATGTCGGCCGTGCGGATCAGGATCGGCGAGTCGAGCGACTGCGCGCCGCCCGCGTCCCGCCCGAGCAGCGCGAGCGCGCCCGCGTAGTAGCCGCGCCCGCCCGGCTCGTAACGCTCGATGACCCGGCACGCGTTCTGCACGGGTGAGCCCGTCACCGTCGCCGCGAACATCGTCTCGCGCAGCACCTCGCGCACGTCGAGCGACGACCGCCCGCGCAGCTCGTACTCGGTGTGCGCGAGGTGCGCCATCTCGCGCAGGCGCGGGCCGACCACGACGCCGCCACGGTCGCCGACCGTGCACATCATCTTCAGTTCCTCGTCCACGACCATCGACAGCTCGTCGGTCTCCTTGCGGTCGGCGAGGAACGACAGCACGTCCTCGACGCGCGGGCCGCCCGGCCCCTGCGGATAGCGGAACGTGCCGCTGATCGGGTTCATCACCACGGTCCCGCCGCTCATCCGCACATGCACCTCGGGGCTCGCGCCGACCAGCACGCGCCCGCTGTCGCCGGTGTGCACGACGAACGTCCAGTACGCCCCCTGCTCGCCCACCAGCAGCCGCCGGAACAGCGCCAGCGCGTCGGACCGCCCGAACCCGGGCACCCGCCCCTCGAACGTCCGCCTGATGACGAAGTTCGCGCCCTCGCCCGCGCCGATCTCCTCTCGCACGACGCGGCCCACGAGGTCCGCGTACGCGTCGTCGTCCACGTCGAACGCCCCGTCGCGCACGCGCACCGCGTGGTCGGGCAGCGCGTCGAGCACGTCCGCGAGGGGCAGTTCGCGGCGCTCGTCCGCGACGAGCACCGACAGCGGCGTGCCGTCGTCCCGCACGTCGAAACCGCGCTCCCTGATCTGCCGGAAGGGGACGAGCGCGAGGGAGGGGGCGTCGCCGACGGGGATGTCCGCCAGCACGGCCGCCTCGTGCACCCGGCCGATCAGCACCTCGACGACGTCATGGCGGCGGCCGGGCGTGCGGCGGCGCAGCAGCGCGAACGGCTCGCGGCCCGACGCCAGCCGGGCCAGCACGGACGCGGCGCCTTCGCGCGCGCCGGACGAGGACGGGGACGAGGACGGGGACGAGGGGGCTCTACGGGGCGTGCCGGGTGTGCGGGAACTGGGAGACATGGGGCGGGGTTCCTTCCGGTGGGTGGAGGAACGGCCCGCCTCGCGGTCCCCGTCGCGTACTGACCGGGAAAACACGGAAGGCCGCCCCTCGGGCGGCCTTCTCGATCCGTGCGATGTGCGTCACGCGCGCGGAATCAGCGGGGTCGCCGGGAGAGCCGGCCACCACCAGGACTGATGCGTGCGCGAGAGCATGGCGCCACCCTAGCCGACGGCCCGGGCCGCCGTCCGCCGTATCGGCGGCGTTCCACACTGTGAGCCGACTGGTCTACCCGGGTGCGTGACCGCGTAATCTGGTTCCGTGACAGTGAACGCTGAGAAGCCCGTGACGTCTGTGCCCACCTGGAAAGGTCTCCCCGCTGCGCAGCAGCCGGAGTATCCCGACCAGGACGCGCTGCGCGCGGTCGTGGCCGAGCTGGAGGCCTGCCCGCCGCTCGTCTTCGCCGGCGAGTGCGACCAGCTGCGTTCGAGGATGGCGGCCGTCGCGAAGGGCGAGGCGTTCCTGCTCCAGGGCGGCGACTGCGCCGAGGCGTTCGACGCCGTGTCCGCCGAGCACATCCGCGCCAAGCTCAAGACGCTGCTGCAGATGAGCGCCGTCCTCACCTACGCCGCCTCGGTCCCCGTCGTCAAGGTCGGCCGCATCGCGGGCCAGTACTCCAAGCCGCGCTCCAAGAACACCGAGACGCGCGACGGCGTGACGCTGCCGAGCTACCGCGGCGACTCCGTCAACGGGTTCTCCTTCGACGAGGCGTCCCGGGTGCCCGACCCGACGCGCCTGACGCGGATGTACCACGCGTCCTCGTCCACGCTGAACCTCGTCCGCGCCTTCACCACCGGCGGCTACGCCGACCTGCGCCAGGTGCACGCCTGGAACCAGGACTTCGTGAAGTCCTCGCCGGCAGGACAGCGCTACGAGCAGCTCGCGCGCGAGATCGACAACGCGCTGGGCTTCATGAAGGCGTGCGGCACCGACCCGGCCGAGTTCCGCGCCGTGGAGTTCTACTCCTCCCACGAGGCGCTGCTGCTGGACTACGAGTCGGCGCTGACCCGCACCGACTCGCGCACCGGCACCCTGTACGACACGTCGGCCCACCTGGTGTGGATCGGCGAGCGCACCCGCCAGCTCGACGGCGCGCACATCGAGTTCGCGTCGCGGATCCGCAACCCCATCGGCATCAAGCTCGGCCCGAACACCACGGTGGACGAGGCACTCGGGTACATCGACCGGCTCGACCCGGAGCGCGAGCCCGGCCGCCTCACGTTCGTGGTGCGGATGGGCGCCGACAAGGTCAGGGACAAGCTGCCCGAGCTCGTCGAGAAGGTCACGGCCTCCGGCGCGACGGTCGCCTGGGTCACGGACCCGATGCACGGCAACACCTTCGAGGCCGCGTCCGGCCACAAGACGCGCCGCTTCGACGACGTGCTGGACGAGGTCAAGGGATTCTTCGAGGTGCACAAGGGCCTCGGCACCCACCCCGGCGGCATCCACGTCGAGCTGACCGGCGACGACGTCACGGAGTGCGTGGGCGGCGGCGACGAGATCTTCGTCGACGACCTGCACCAGCGCTACGAGACGGCCTGCGACCCGCGGCTCAACCGGAGCCAGTCGCTCGACCTGGCGTTCCTCGTGGCGGAGATGTACCGCGACCAGTAGCCCTCCGGGTTCTTGCGGGCGATGGCGCATGCGATGGGGCACGGATCCTGTGATCCGTGCCCCATCGCCCATGAGGGGGGTTCTGCGAGCCCGCGCCGATGGGTTAGGTTAGGTTAGCCTCACCGATGGGAACTCATCGGTGGGACGACGACCAGGATCAGGCCCGGGAGGTGAACCGCGTGTACGTATGCTCCTGTTTCGGCATCACCGAGGCACAGGTCAAGGAGCACGCGGAGGCGGGCGCCTGCTCGCCGCGGCAGATCGCGTCGCAGTGCGGGGCCGGCACGGACTGCGGCGGCTGCGTGCGGCGCATCCAGTCGATCCTCGGCCGCGGTACGTGCCCGCGCCGCGAGCTGCTCGACGGGCGCACCGCGCCCGCGCCCGCGTCCGCCACGCGGGCGCCGGAGCCGGACGCCGCCAAGCCAACCACCCCCGCATCCGCGACCCAAATCGGGGTCCCGTCCGCCGCGCGCACGAT
>NZ_JAGIQL010000304.1 GCF_017813245.1 Streptomyces montanisoli | reverse complement strand
CCCCGGCCCGGCCGGGTCCACGTCCGGGCCCGCGCGGGGCGCCGTCCGCTGGGGCGGGGGCGCCTCGCCCTGGCCCGCGCCGTCCGGCGCGAGGCCGCTGGTCACGAGCGTGCGCAGCGCGATCTCCTGCTCTCCCGCCATGCGGCCGAGCTCTGCCGCCTCGCCGCCGAGCGCGGTGCCGCGCCGCTGCACCATGGCGAGCACCTGGAGGACGCTGTCGTGGATGTCGCGCGCGAGGCGCTCGCGCTCGCGCGTCGCCGCCTCGATCTCCAGGGCGCGCGCGAGCGTCCGCTCCGACGCGCGTGCCACCTCGACGACGTAGCCGATGCCGATCGAGGCGACCCACACGAGCACCACGTTGTGCGCGGTGTCCTTGCTGGGGTGCGCGCGCTCCACCACGTCGGCCACGGCGACGAGCGTGGACGCCGCGCAGGCCAGGCGCCAGCCGCCCTTCAGCGCGAAGGCCAGGACGGCGCCCGCCGTCCATATCGACGGCAGCGTGGTGACGTCCTCGCCACGCGCCTGCGCGTCCGCGAGCGGCGTGATGAGGATGCCGGCGAGGGCGAGCGCCAGGTCGCAGGCGAGGAAGGTGCGCGTGCAGCGCTCGGCGCCCGACACCTTCCGCAGCGTCGCGACCGTCCACACGAGGACGATCGACAGGTAGAGGAGGCCCAGCCACAGCCGCTCGTAGCGCTCACGCTCGTAGAGGAAAAGCAGCAGGGCGTAGACAGCCGTCAGCAGCCGGTAGGCGGCGAGGGCACGCCACAGCGGCACCTCGACCGACATCCTGAGGGCGCGCTCACGCCCGGCCATCCCGTACCCCCGTCTCCCCCGCCGCGTGGTGCCGCGCCGGCCTGTCCCGGCCGGCGTGACGCCCGTCAGTGCGGCGTCTTCTTCGCCGCGGCCTTCTCCCCGGCCGCCGCCTTCTCCGCCGCCGCCTTTTCCGACGCCGCCTTCTGCGTCTCGGCGATCTGCCGCTTCGCGGCCGTCGCGTAGATGTCCACGTACTCCTGCCCCGACAGCTTCATGATCTCGTACATCACCTGGTCGGTCACCGACCTGTGGATGAAGCGGTCGTTCTCCATCCCCAGATAGCGGGTGAAGTCCAGGGGCGCGCCGATCCTGATGCCGGGGCGCATCAGCTTCGGCACGACCTTGCCGGGAGGCTGGATCTTCTCCGTGTCGATCATGGCCACGGGGATCACGGGCGCGCCGCTCAGGAGGGCGACGCGCGCGAGGCCGCCGGGCTTGCCCCGGTAGAGGCGGCCGTCGGGCGAGCGGGTGCCCTCGGGGTAGATGCCGAACAGCTCGCCGCGCTCCAGGACCTTCAGGGCGCTCTTGACGGCGGCCTCCCCCGCGCCCCTGGCGCCCGAGCGGTCCACCGGAAGCTGGCCGACGCCCTTGAAGAAGGCCGCCGTGAGCTTGCCCTTGACGCCTGGCGAGGTGAAGTACTCGGCCTTCGCGATGAACGTGACCTTGCGGTCGAGCACCGCGGGCAGGAAGAACGAGTCGGAGAACGACAGGTGGTTGCTCGCGAGTATCGCCGGGCCCTCGGCCGGGACGTTCTCGATGCCCTCCACCCACGGTCTGAAGGCGAGCTTCAGCGAGCCGCCGAGGGAGACCTTCATCGCGCCGTAGATCAACTCGGTGCCTCCTGAGTGCTGTCCCACGACCATATCCCGAAGGCGGGGGCGGGCCCCCTCCCCGGCGCCGTCCCGGGCGCCGTCGCCCGCGCCGTCCCGGGCGCCTTCACCGGGCACACGAAGGGCCTGGTCGGTGTCGGTCCGGTCGCGTACCGTGAGATGACCCGAGCGCGGGTGCGACGGGTGCGTACTCCCTTTTCTCCGCACGAACAGGAGACCCCGGTGCCGGTCCTTCCAGGAGCCGAGCCGTTCCTTCACGAGGGCGGCGATGTCGGTGTCCTTCTGTGTCATGGCTTCACGGGTTCCCCGCAGTCGATGCGTCCATGGGGGGAGTATCTGGCGGACCGCGGGTTGACGGTCTCCCTGCCGCTGCTGCCCGGCCACGGCACGCGCTGGCAGGACATGCAACTCACGGGGTGGCAGGACTGGTACGCGTGCGTCGACGTGGCGCTCGGCGAGCTCGCCGAGCGCTGCGAGCGCGTCTTCGTCTGCGGCCTGTCGATGGGCGGGGCGCTCGCGCTGCGGCTCGCCGCGAGGCACCGCGAGGAGATAGCCGGGGTCGTGGTCGTCAACCCCGCGGTGCGGGTGCACGGCCTGTCGGCGTACGCGCTGCCCGCGCTGCGGCACGTGGTGCGTACGACGAAGGGCGTCGCGGACGACATCGCGAAGGGCGGCGGCAAGGAGATCGGCTACGACCGCGTGCCGCTGCACGCGGCGCACTCGATGCGCAGGCTGTTCGCGCTCGTCGACGGCGCGCTGCCGCAGGTGACACAGCCGCTGCTGCTCATGCGCAGCAGGGAGGACCACGTCGTGCCCGCGTGGGACTCGGAGCGGGTGCTCAGCCGGGTGTCCTCGGCGGACGTGCGCGAGATCGTGCTGGAACACAGCTACCACGTCGCGACGTTGGACCATGACGCGGAGCGGATCTTCGAGGAGAGCGCGGCGTTCGTCGCACGGCTCGCTCCACGTGCCGGACAGAAGGGGGGCACGGGTGGCTGACCATGACGCGGACCCCGAGCCGCAGCCACTGGACGAGGACGCGGCGTGGGCCGCGATCGTCGCGGGCTACGGCGAGGAGCCGGCGGACCCGCCGGGCGCGAGGCCGTTCAAGTCGGTGGACGATCTCGCGTCGCTCGACAGCAAGACCGGCGGGGCGCCGAACGGCGCGGGTGAGCCGGGCGACGCGGACGCCGCGGACGCCGCGGACGCCGCGGATCGCGGCGACGGCGGCGACGACGCGGAAGGCGGCGCGGAAAGCGGTTCCGCCGGGCCGGGCGACGCGCCCGTGCGTGGCCTGGGCAGCTCGGTGGTCTTCGCCCCGGGCGTCGGGGCGGGGAAACCGGCCGGCGCCGCGCGCGGGCCGCGGGACTTCACGCCCGCCGAGGACGACGACGAGGGCCACTTCGTGCCCCCGGAGCCGCCCCCGCTGCCGGAGTCGGACGTGACGGCGAAGTTCGCGTGGATGGGCGCGATCGGCGGCCCGGTGCTCGCGCTCGCCGCCGTGATCCTCCAGTGGGACATGACGTGGTGGCTGACGACGCTGTGCGCCGGCGGGTTCCTCGGCGGCATCGCGACGCTGGTCGCGCGGATGGAGCACGACAACGACGAGGACGACGACGACCCGGGCCACGGCGCGGTCGTCTGACGCCACCCGGCGCGGGCCTTCGGCACGGCGGGCGGCCGTCCCCGCCCGGGGCCGCCGGCCGCGCGCCGGGCCGGGACAGATCGGAAGAGCTCATGTCTGAAGTCCAGTGTCTGATGTATCCGGTAAGCGTGCTT
>NZ_JAGIQL010000303.1 GCF_017813245.1 Streptomyces montanisoli | reverse complement strand
CCCCCCCCCCCCCCCCCCCCCCCCCCCCCCCCCCCCCCCCCCCCCCCCCCCCCCCCCCCCCCCCCCCCCCCCCCCCCCCCCCCCCCCCCCCCCCCCCCCCCCCCCCCCCCCCTTCTCCGGGGCGAGGGGCGGCTTGCGGGATCCACGGGAGCCAGGACTCCGGCCGCGCCCTCTCCCACTCCGCGGGGGGCCCCGGGCGGGCCGCCCGGGGGGGCCCCCACGGCCGTGGGTGACGCCGTGCTGGTCCGCGCCGTGCCGGCCCGCGCCGGGGCGGTCGTCCGTGCCGGGGTTGCCGCCGTCGCCCTGGCCGATGCGGGGGCGGCCGGGGCCGTTCGGGCCGGCCCTGTGGTGTGCGGCGTCGGCCGTGACGTGTGCGGGCGGTGGGGCGTGACCGGCGTCGTGACCGCCGTCGCGGGCGGCCGGTGGGCCTGCGCCTTGTGGTGCGGCGTGCGCGTCGCCTGGTGCGCAGGCCGGTGCGACGCTTGGTGCGACGCCCGGTGCGTGGCCCTGTGCGTCGGCGTCGGTGTCCGCGCCGGGGCGTGGGAGCGCGGGCGGGACGTCGCCACCGAGATCTCGCCCGTCGGCAGCGCGGTGCCGTCCGGCGCCACCAGGCGGAAGCCGAGGTTCGGCACGTTCTGCCCCGCGGGCCGCTTCGGATGGTCCTTCGCGTAGTAGTACAGCGGGTGGTTGTCGTACAGGACCTGCGGCAGCCGGCTGCCGCGCGCGTGGGTCCTGGTCTTGGTGACCTTTCCCGCGACGCCGTGCCCCTTCGACGGGGAGCCGACCGCCGCGGGGAACAGCTTCACGCAGCCGCCGGTGCAGCCGGGGACGCCGGGTGCGTCGTCCTCACGCAGGTAGAGCGGGTTGCCCTTCGCGTCGGCCAGCGCGGCCCCGTTCCCGGTGCTGATCAGGGTCAGCTCGCGCGGCTGCGTCGGCCTGGCGACGGCCGCGGCCGTGCCCGCGGCCGGCAGGACGAGCAGCAGCGCGGCGGCGACGGCCGCGACCAGGGTCAGCGTGCGGTGTGCGGGCGGGTGCGGGGGCTCGGGCATGCATCCAGGCCACCCGCAGCAGCCGCTACCGGCAACGCCGGTGGGCCGTACGGGGGAACGGCCGGTCAGGACACCGCCGTACGGGGGACCGTGCCGTCACAGGGCCTGCGGGAAGTCGAACAGGCGGTCGGGGTCGTACTTCTTCTTCAGGCCGGCGAGCCGCCCCGCGGCCCCGCCGTAGTACGCGGTGCGCCAGTCCTTCAGCGTCGGGTCCACGTAGTTCTGGTACGCCGCCCCGGACGCGTACCTGCGCATCGCCGCCTGCGTGGAGCGCAGCCACGCCTGGTGCGCGCTGCCCGAGTCGTTCGGCTGCCACGACGCGACGTACTGCGCGAGCATCCGCGAGCCGCGGTGCACGAAGGCCGTCGCCCCGGGGGCCACCCTGTTCACGGCACCGCCGAGCGCCGTCAGCGCTATGGACCCGCCGCCGCCACGCGCCGCCGGAAGCCGGGTGAACGCCTCGGCCGCGCCGAGCATCGCCTGGCGGCCCGCCGCGGACATCGACCGGTCGTAGAAGTCGGAGGCCGCCGCGTACGTCTCGCGGTGCAGCGCGCCGTGCGGCGAACGGCCGGGCGTGGTGCCGGGGAGCCTGCACTGGTCGGCCGTCAGGCCCGAGCACCCGCCGTACACCTCCATGGCGTCCTCGAAGGAGCGCGTGCGCAGGGAGACGGAGCTCGCGGGGCCCGGGCCGCCCGCCTGGTCCGCGAGCCGGTCGACGGCGTTGTGCAGGTCGGACTCGGTGCCGAGGGAGAAGACGGAGACGGACGCCGTCGGCGCGACGCCGCCCGGGCCCGCGTCGAGCTGCAGCGCCGACCAGATCTCGTCGGGCTGGGAAGGCCCCCACTCCTGCCAGGTCGCCAGCAGCCGCCCGGCCTTGGCCCACGGCCAGCTCATGTAGGCCACGACGCCGTCGGGCGCCGGGTGGGTGCGGAAGCGCAGCTCGGTGACGACGCCGAAGTTGCCGTTGCCCGCGCCGCGCAGCGCCCAGAACAGGTCGCTGTCGCGGTGGGTGTCCGCGGTCAGCGTCCTGCCGTCGGCGGTGACGAGCGTCGCGGAGAGGAGGTTGTCGCACGCGAGCCCGTAGGCGCGTGCGGTGACGCCGTGTCCGCCGCCGAGGGTCAGCCCGGAGATCGCGACGGTGGGGCAGGACCCGCCGGGGATCGTGCGGCCGTGCTCGGCGAGGCCGCGGTAGATGCCGGCGAGCCGGGCGCCCGCGCCCACGCTCGCCTCGGACGAGGAGCGGTCGAGGGAGTCGAGCCGTGACACGTCGATGACGAGGCGGCCGTTGCCGCTCGACCAGCCCGCGTACGAGTGGCCGCCGCTGCGCACGGAGACGGGGGTGGAGTGCGTCCGCGCGAAGGCCAGGCACTCCTTGACGTCCGCCTCGCCCGACACGTAGGCGACGGCCGCCGGCTTCAGCCCGTCGTAGCGCGTGTTGTAGAGCTGGCGGGCCGTCGGGTAGTCGGCGTCGCCCGGACGTACGAGGTCGCCGTCGAGTCCCTTGGCGAGCGCGCTCCAGCTCGGCGCGCCGGGCGACGGGGTCGGCGTCGGCGTCGGCGTCGCGGAGCCGCTCGCCGTGCCGGGGCCGCGGGAGCCGGCTCCGCCGCCGGGCCGCCTGCCGCCGCCGTCGCCCCCGCTGTCGCATCCCGCGAGCGAGGACGCGGCGGCCGTCGCGGCGAGCGCGGCGGCGCCGGTGAGCAGCGCACGGCGCGCCGGCATGCGCTCGCCGGTGAGGCCGGTGAGGCCGGTGCGGCTGGTGCTGCCGGTGCGGCTGGTGTCGCGGAACATGTCGAAGACCCCTCCCGCGAAGGACGGGGCGTGGGGTGCGTCCTTCGTCAGTACGAGACGGTACGAGTGGGGACGCGGGCGCGGGAGGGCGCCCCTGGGATCGGCCGGTTCGAGGCCGGCGAGTCGCCGGGCCGCCCCGGGCGCGCGCGCCCGTCAGGAAGCCGGGGGCGTCTCGTGCGTGCGGGCGTCGGTGCGTGCGAGGTCACGGGACCTGCGCGCGGGGCCGCGCCAGCCGCAGGTGCAGCGCGCGGAGCAGAAGGAGCCGCGTTCGACGGTGGACGTCAGGTGACGGTGGAGGCGGGCGCCCTCCCCGGGTTCGTCGTCGCGCACGCCGTCCACGGTACCCGCGGCCGCCCGGGCGGGACCCGGGGGCGCCGGCTGCGTGACCGTGACGCGCGCGGCGTCGTTAACCGGCCGTCAGGGGGTCTCGGCAATCGGCGGGTCGGCGCTGGGGGTTTGCAGGGCGATGGTGGAGCGCGAGCGGGAGCGTCAGCACAGGCGGGGCACGGTGTTCGCCGCAGCCGCGGCGGGTGTGGCCGGGGTCGTGGCGGCGACGTGCGGGTGCGCGGTGACGAGCGGGGCCGCGGCCGACGGC
>NZ_JAGIQL010000302.1 GCF_017813245.1 Streptomyces montanisoli | reverse complement strand
CCGAGCCCTCGGGATCGGCCGGCCCGCGCCCGGAGACCTCGGCGCCGGCCCCGGCGGCCTCGACGGGGGCGGCCTCGACGGCGGCGGCCTCGGGGGAGTCGGGGGCCAGCGCCCTGCCCATCGCGGAGAGCGCGCCCCTGCCCGTGACGCCGAGCAGCTCCGACTCGTCGAGGACCCAGTCGGCGAGCCTGGGCCTCAGGTCCTCCGTACGGCCCGTCACCCCCGCGCCGCGCAGCGGCCGCTCCCAGCGGAGCCTTGCGTGCAGGGACTCCCGCGTCGGTGACGTGCCCTCGGGGAGCGTCGCGAGCAGGGCGAGCACGCGCCCGCGCACCTCGGGCGCCGCGCCCCTGTCGAGGTCGGGGCCGAGCGCGGAGAGCGTGCGGCCGCGGCTGTCCTGGCCGCCCACCAGGCCGGACGTGCGGGTCGCCGCCAGCCATGCCGCTGCCAGGACGGCCCACCGCTCGGGCGCCGCAAGCTCCTGCCAGTCGTCGTAGGCCGGTGTCGGCGCGTAGCGCTCGTCGGCCTCGCCATCACCGGCCACGAGCCCTGCCGCGTAGGCGAGTTCGACCCAGAAGGCGGCGAGCGGCTCGGTCGTGTCGAGGGCGGCGGCTGTGCGCTTGAGGTCGCGCACGGACAGGCCGCCGGCGCGCAGCACGCCGGGCCCGCCCTCGTTCCACTCCTTGCCCAGCTCCTCGACGATGTCGAGCGCGGTGAACGCCTGGGCGGCTGCCGCGTTGTCCACAACCTGTGGACGGTATTCGCCGCGCGGCGCGAGCGGTGGCGGTACCGGCTCGGGGTGCCGATGCGCGCGGCCCGCCCGCAGGTGCAGGGCCGCCTCGCGCGGCAGGACCACCGTCCGCGGCGAGGCGGGCAGCAGGAGGCCGTGGTCGCGCAGCCAGCGCACGTGCGGCGCCGGGTTGGCGGTGACCTCGCCGTAGGGCGGCCCCCACACCAGCCGGTCCAGGACGCCGAGCGCCTCGCTCGGCGCCGTGTCGAGGAGGTCGGCCATCCGCCGCCGGTCGGTGAACAGCGCGGTCAGCGAGGCGACGGCGGACACCGGGTCGTGCGTGGAGGGCAGGCCGGACGCGGCCAAAATCTCCTGCAGGCGCGTGGGCGACATGCCGGTGGTCGCCTCGGCGACGGTCGGGCCGAGGCCGGTGGGGGAGGGGTGCGACGGGGTGGGCGCGAGCAGTTCGCGTGCGGTGCGCACGAGGCGCAGCCGGTCGTCGTCGCCCCAGACGAGTGCCTGGTCGCGCAGGGCGCCGAGCGCGCCGGGCAGCGCGGCCTCGACGGGGGCGTCCCCGTCGTCCCCCGCGAGCAGCGCGCGCAGCACCTCGTACGAGGCGGGTTCGGGCGCGACGGCGAGCGCCTCGGCGGTCTGGAGGGTGAAGCGGTCGAGGCGTTCGAGCGCGCGGATCACGGAGGCGCGGGTGCCGGCGCGCCCGGCGAGCTGCGAGATGTCGCCCGGGACCGGGGAGAGGAGGTCGGGGCGGCCGTGCAGGAGGGCGGCGAGGGACGCGTCACCGCGCGAGCGCAGGGATTCGGCGAGCGTGCGGGGCGGCGCGGACGCGGGATGTGCCGAGCCGGGACGCGCCGAGCCGGGACGCGCGGACGCGGGACGTGCGGAGCCGGGACGTGCGGAACCGCCGCCTCCGCCGCCTGCTGCATCGGGTCCTTCCGGCACGTGCGCCTCCTCGGTCTGGCCCGCGGTTCCCCATCCGACCCAAGGTAGCCCGTGACGGCACAAGGGCGGGCGCGCCGCGTACGGGCTGGACGTACGGGGAGGACTTCGACACCATCGCGTGGTGGGGATCGAGAGCGACCAATTGGTCTTTGACTACCTCAGCCGCGTCGGCGACGTGGCCCATCAGCGTCAACTCCCCTCCGGGGAGCGCATGAGACTCGTCTCCTCGCTGCGGAGCGAGATCGACCGCAGGCGGGGCACGCCGGAGGGCGACAGCCCGGCCGCGATCAAGCGGCTGCTGGGGCAGCTCGGCACGCCCGAGGCGGTCGTCGGCACGGCCTCGGGCAAGTCGGCGCAGGCCGGTTGGGCCTCGGCCGACCTGCCGCGGCAGACCGCGTACGAGCCGCCGTCGCCGTCCGCGCCGTCCGGGTCGTCCGCGCCGCCTGGGCCCTCGGGACCGCACCTCGCGGGGATGGACGAGCGGGGCTCGGGCGCCGGTCCCGGCACGGACTGGTGGCGGATGCAGCCGGGCCCGGGCATGGGCGCGGGCGCGATGGGCCCTGGGCAGATGCGGGTCGGCGGCTTCGTCGGCGGCGTCGAGATCCCCGAGATACTGCGCCCGCCGCGCGCCGACACGGGCGCGACGGTGCCGATGGAGAAGACGCCGGCCGCGGGCGCGGCGGCGGAGGCCGCCGTCGACGAGGTGGTCGTCGAGGAGCCCGCGCGCAGGTGGTGGCGCAGGCGCGGAGCGGTCGCGGGCGCCGGGCGCGGCCTCACGAACCCGTTCCTGCTGGTGACGGCCGCGCTGCTGATCGTCGGCGCGGTACTGGGCAACATCTGGGCGCTGCTCGCGGGTTGGGTGCTCGCGTACTTCTCGCGCACGCTGACGAGGAACGAGGCGAAGGTCGCGGTCTTCTGGCTGCCGGGCGTGTCGGTCGCGGCGGGCGTGGTCTGGCTGTGGGGTCGCTTCAACGACCGCTGGGGCAAGCCGATCCCCGACGGCGCCATGGGCCAGGCGCTGTCGGACACGTGGCCGGTGGTGGTCCGGGTCGCGGCGGTGGCGTCGGCGCTGTTCCTGGTATGGAGATCACGCCGAGTGCGCTGACCCCCGGGTGGGCCGCGCGTATCCCGCCGCGTCCCCCCGGGACACGCTCGTGCCCCGGCCACCGGGCGTTGCGGCCCGCCACCAGTCGAAGGCGCGGGGCCGCGGGCGCGCCGGCCCGGCCCGGCCGCGCGTGTCGGGGTGCACTCCCCGGGGCGATGCCCGTCCCCGGCGGTGGTGCTCAGGGAGGCCGCGGCCTGGGGTCGACCGGGCCCCGGGCCCCAGGGCCGCAGCGGACGGCGCCGAGGCAGGCGGCCCAGGCCGGGATTCCTGGTCGAGGCGCGCGGCCCCGCCCCGGCGGTTGCTCTGCGCCGCGGGCCGGGGCCCCTGGCCGGTGTGACGGCCTGACACCCTGTGCCCGAGCCGGGCAACGAGGCCGCGGACGTCGGCGGATGACGATGCGGGGGCCGCGCCCAGGGCCCGGGCGAGCGACGACGAGGCCGGCGGGGCGGTCCGGCGCGGCCCGGCCGGCGTGGCGTGTGCCACCGTCACGCCCCAGGGCGCTTCCGTCGGTGGTGGCGCCCACGCGCCGGGGAACGGTGGCCGGACCGGTGGGCCATGACGCGCCGCCGGGCGGGGCGGCCCGGCCCCGGCAGCGTCGGCGGTGAGACCGCCGGGGGCCGGGCCCGGGCGGACGGCCCGGGGCGTCGGGG
>NZ_JAGIQL010000301.1 GCF_017813245.1 Streptomyces montanisoli | reverse complement strand
CCCCCCCCCCCCCCCCCCCCCCCCCCCCTTCTCGAGCCAGAGACGGCAACCGGGATGCATCGGTGACAGGAGCTCAGGCGTGCGCTCTTCCAGTCTGGGGTCGCTCCGGGGCAGGCGCATCTCCGGCCGTGGGGCCGACGGCCGGTCGAGGGCTCTGCGGGGGCAGGCGTTGCCGCAGTGCCCGGGAGATCTGCCCCGGCGCACCAGCGGGTTGCGCGTCCTGAGGCTGCGTGACCGCACACGCGGGCGCGCGCCCAGCAAGGCGGGGACCGGCCATGGCGGCGGCCGCTCGCCGGCGCCGGGGTGGTAGACAGCCGGCCAGGGCGCGGCTGTCACCCGCGCGCGGGACCTCCCCACAGCGGGCGTTCCCTTCGACGGGCGAGAGCCCCCGGCCGACCACCGACCCGGCCCATGTGTCAGAACGGGTACCAGCGGACGGCCGGGTCGCCGGCGCGCAGGGAGGCGACGCGGCGCTCGAACTCCCGCAGCGCCGCGGGGTTCGCCGGGGCGTGCTGCGCCACCCATGCGCAGCTCGCGGTCTCCCGCGCGCCGCGCAGCACCGCGCAGCCGTCCCACTCGCGCACGTCCCAGCCGTAGGCGGCGGTGAACGCGTCGTACGCGGCGGGGTCGAGCCCGTAGCGGTCCCGCGAGAGCGCCAGGACGACGAGGTCGTGCTCGCGCAGGTCGCTGGAGAAGGTCTCCAGGTCGACGAGGACCGGCCCTTCCGGTGTCACGTGCACATTGCGCGGGAGGGCGTCGCCGTGGATCGGTCCTGGCGGCAGGTGCGGGGTGAGCTCCGCGGCCTGCGCGGCGAAGCCGTCACGCCTGGCGCGCAGGTAGGCGGCGTCCGCTGGGTCGATCGCGTCGCCCGCGAGGCGCAGCCAGCGCTCCACGCCGCCCAGCAGTTCACGGCGGGGGAGCGCCGGGCCGTCCGGCGGCGTCAGCGTGTGTACCTGCCGCAGCAGCGGCGCCAGGTCCGCCGGGACCGCGGGGCGCGCGGCGTCCGGCAGGCGGTGCCAGAGCGTCACCGGATGGCCGAGCACGGCACGGGCATGCTCCTGTGCCGCGCGCACGGCGGGCACCCCCGCGTCCGCGAGCCACGCGGCGAGCGCGACCTCGCGCTCCGCGCGCTCCAGCAGCTCCGGGGCGAGCGCCGCGTCCCTGCCCACCTTGACGACGAGCTCGCCCGTGCGGAAGACCGCGTTCTCGCCGAGCGCGACCAGCTCCGCGCCGCCCGGCAGTCCGGCCGCCGCCAGGACCTCCCGGGCCCTCGCCTCGTTCATGGGGATCATCACTCGCTCACCTGCGCCCGACGGAACGTCCTTCGGCCCGCAAGCCTCTCATCCCGTCCCCGGGGCACCGCTCGCGCCTGGCACCCCGGACGGCGCCGTCCACCTATCGTGGATCCATGACCGTGATGTACGCCGCTCTCCTGCGCGGAATCAACGTCGGGGGCCGCAGGAAGGTACCCATGGCCGAGCTGCGCGAGGTCCTCGGCGGGCTCGGGTACGGGGGCGTTAGGACGCACCTGCAGAGCGGCAACGCCGTCTTCGCCTCGCAGCCCAGGGACGAGGACGATCTGCGCGCGGAGATCGAGGCCGCGCTGCTCGACCGGTTCGGGTTCGCGACCGAGTGCCTCGTGCGGGACGCGCCCTACCTGAAGGCCGTCATGGATGCCTGCCCGTTCGACGCGGGATCGCTTGAGGGGCGTCAGCTGCACGTCACGTACTACTCACGGCCGGTGGGGCCCGAGCGGCTTGACGGGATCGATCCGGCCGCCTTCCTGCCGGAGGAGTTCAGGCTCGGGGACCGGGCGCTGTACCTGTACGCGCCGGACGGCGTCGGCAGGTCCGCGCTCGCCCAGGCGCTGGAAAAGCGCGCCCTGCCAGCGGGCACGGTCGCCACCAGCCGCAACTGGAACACCGTCGTCAAACTGGTGGAGCTCACTCATGCCTGACCCCACGCCGGCCGTGTCGGCGGCCATCGAGTGCGAGCTGCGCTTCCTCGACCCCGCCGTGCACACCTCACCCGCCCTGCTCGGCGAGCTGCTGCACCCCGACTTCGCGTCGTTCGGCTCCTCGGGCCGCGCCTGGAACCGGGAGACGCTGGTCAAGGAGCTCAGGGCCAGGGGCCCGGCCTCCGCGCCCGCCACCGTCTCCGAGCTGACCGCCGTCCAGCTCGCCCCCGACGTCGTGCACGTCACGTTCGACGTCGACGTCAACGGCCGTCGCGCGCACCGCAGTTCGGTGTGGCGGCTGACCGGGGGCGACTGGCTGCTCTACTTCCACCAGGGCACGGCGTTCACTCCGGAGGAAGTGCCTCCGCAGGACTGACCCGCTCGGCACGCGCCGTCCACCGCCCCTCCGTCCGCGCGATGCGCACGGGGTGGTCGAAGCACTTGCTGACCTGGTCCGTGGTGAGGACGTCGTCCGCGAGCCCCGTCGCCACGCACCGCCCCTCGCGCAGCAGCATCGCGTGGGTGGTGGACGCGGGCAGCTCCTCCAGGTGGTGCGTGACGAGGACCGTCGCCAGCCCGGGATGGAGCGCCCGCAGCGCGTCGAGGGAGCTGAGCAACTGCTCGCGCGCCGCGAGATCGAGCCCGGTCGCCGGCTCGTCGAGCAGCAGCAGCCGCGGCCTCGCCATCAGGGCGCGGGCGATCAGCGTGCGGCCGCGCTCACCCTGCGACAGCGTCGGCCAGCGCGCGTCCTCCTTGCCCGCCATGCCCAGCATGGAAAGCAGCCGCCCCGCGCGCTCGGGCTCGCCCGCGGGGGGCGACCAGCGCGGCACGGGCTCCACCGAGTTCGTCAGCCCGGTGAGCACGACGTCGCGCACGCGCAGGGACGAGCGCAGCGGGTGGCGCGGATTGACATGCCCGATGGACGTGCGCAGTTCCCGCAGGTCGACGCGGCCGAGCGTGCGTCCGAGCACCTCCACCGTGCCGCGTGTGGGGTGGGTCAGTGCGCCGACCATCCCGAGCAGCGTGGACTTCCCCGCGCCGTTGGAACCGAGCAGCGCCCAGTGCTCGCCGCCGCGCACGGTCATCGAGACCGAGTCGAGCAGCAGCCTGCCCTGGCGTACGACGTCGATGTCGGTCACCCTCACCACGGTGGGTGGGTCGGTCGCGGTGTCCTCGGTGGTCATGGGGGGTGGTGCTCCTCGATCGGCTTGCGGCGGGCGCGCGGGGGCGCGCCGCGGTCTCGTGATGGGTCGCCTGGCTCCGCGGCGCGGCCGGTGTCTCCGGCGCGGCGGCCGGTGGCGAGCGGTCCGGCCGCCGGCGCGCCGGCGGGCGGGGCGGGCGCGCCCCGGCCGGGGGGGCCAGGTCGGAAGAGCACACGGCTGGACTCCGGTCACCGGTGTATCCGGGATGCCGGCCTCTGCGTGGGAAGGGGGGGGGGGGGGGGGGGGGGGGGGGGGGGGGGGGGGGGGGGGGGGGGGGGGGGGGGGGGGGGGGGGGGGGGGGGGGGGGGGGGGGGGGGGGGGGGG
>NZ_JAGIQL010000300.1 GCF_017813245.1 Streptomyces montanisoli | reverse complement strand
GGCGCCCGTCCTCGCGCCGGGCGTGCGCACGGCCCCGCCGGTGGAGGTCTCGGCGCTCCGCCCCCGCTGCTCCTTCGCCGCCGCCCGCACCGCCGGCGCGGCCGACCTGGGCGGCGAGCGCTACTCCACGCACCTCACGGGCAGCGACGGATGCTACGCGAGCGACGGCCTGCCCACCCTCCTGCGCGTCCCGAACCCGCACACCGGCGACACGCTCCTCCTCGGGTCCCCCGACATCCTCTACAACGACAGCCTCGACAAGCAGGGCAACGCCTCTCTCGCCCTGCAACTCCTCGGTTCCCGGTCGCATCTCGTCTGGTACCTCCCCTCGCTCACCGATGACAGCGCCACCGCCACCGGCGACGGTCGCAGCGCCTTCTTCGACCTCATCCCCTCCGGCTGGCTCTGGGGCTTCCTCCAACTCCTCATCGCGGCCGTGCTCGCCGCCCTGTGGCGGGCGCGCAGGCTCGGCCCACTCGTCGTCGAGCGGCTCCCCGTCGCGGTGCGCGCCTCGGAGGCCACGGAGGGCCGCGCACGGCTGTACCGCAGGGCGAATGCCCGTGATCGAGCAGCCGACGTCCTGCGCGGCGCCACCCGCGAACGACTCGCCCCGGTCCTCGGCGTACGCCCCACCCAGGCGCACAGCCCGGAAATCCTCACCCCCGCCGTCTCGGCCCGCCTTCCCCACACGCAACTGGACCTGCCGTTCCTGCTGTTCGGCCCGGCCCCCGCCAACGACGTCGACCTCGTCCGCCTCGCGGACCAACTCGACGCCCTCGAAAGAGAGGTACGCACCTCATGAGCGCCCCGACCCCGGAGACCGACGGGACCACCGCGGATCCCGAGCTCGCCCGCGCCTCGCTCGAAGCGCTGCGCACCGAGATAGGGAAGGCCGTCGTAGGCCAGGACTCCGCCGTCACCGGACTCGTCGTCGCGCTCCTGTGCCGAGGCCACGTGCTGCTCGAGGGCGTGCCGGGCGTGGCCAAGACCCTGCTCGTGCGCGCTCTCGCGGCATCCCTCCAACTGGACACGAAGCGGGTGCAGTTCACGCCCGACCTCATGCCCAGCGACGTGACAGGGTCGTTGGTCTACGACTCGCGCACTGCCGCGTTCTCGTTCCAGCCGGGGCCGGTCTTCACCAACCTGCTGCTGGCGGACGAGATCAACCGCACGCCGCCCAAGACCCAGTCATCGCTGCTGGAGGCGATGGAAGAGCGCCAGGTCACGGTCGATGGAACCGCACGTCCGCTGCCGGAGACCTTCCTTGTCGCCGCGACGCAGAACCCCGTCGAGTACGAGGGCACTTACCCCCTCCCGGAAGCCCAACTCGACCGGTTCCTTCTCAAGCTGACCGTTCCCCTGCCCTCACGCTCGGACGAGATCGACGTCCTGACCCGCCACGCAGAGGGTTTCGACCCGCGCAACCTCGCAGCGGCGGGAGTGCGCCCCGTTGCCGGGCCCGCCGACCTGGAAGCGGCTCGCGCCGCCATGGCCAAGACCGCCATCTCTCCGGAGATCGCCGGTTACGTCGTGGATATCTGCCGTGCCACTCGTGAATCCCCCTCGCTCGGCCTCGGGGTCTCCCCCCGAGGCGCCACTGCCCTGCTCTCCACCTCACGTGCCTGGGCCTGGCTCACCGGCCGCGACTACGTCACCCCTGACGACGTGAAGGCACTCGCCCTCCCCACACTGCGCCACCGCGTCCAGCTCCGCCCCGAGGCGGAGATGGAAGGCGTCACCGCGGACCATGTCATCACCACGCTGCTCGCCCACGTCCCCGTACCGCGCTGAGACGGCCCCGATGACTCTCACCGGAAGAACCGCGCTCCTCGCGGCGCTGGGCGCCCTCCCCGTCGGCCTCATCGCCCCCGGCTGGGGAGGCATCCTGACCGTCGAAGGCATCCTCGCACTCGCAATTCTGTGCGACCTTCTCCTCGCCGCGCCAGTGCGAACGCTCCTCTTCACTCGAAGTGGTGATACATCCGTTCGACTCGGTGACGCTGCCGATGTGGGCCTGACCGTGGCCAACCCGTCGAACCGTCCGCTGCGGGCAGCGGTTCGTGACGCATGGCCACCGAGCAGCTGGCGATCCATGGACGAACAGGCCGCCGCTCACCACTCCCTGACGATCCCCGCGGGCGAGCGCCGTCGCATCGTCACGCGGCTGAATCCGGCGCGGCGCGGCGACCGCCTGGCGGCACGGGTGACGGTCCGCTCGTTCGGTCCGCTCGGCCTCGCGGCCCGCCAGGGCAGTCACCATGTGCCCTGGACCGTGCGTGTGCTGCCACCGTTCGAGAGCCGCAAGCACCTGCCGTCCAGGCTGGCGCGCCTGCGCGAACTCGACGGCCGCACCAGCGTCCTGGTCCGTGGGCAGGGCACCGAGTTCGACAGCCTCCGCGAGTACGTACCGGGTGACGACACCCGCTCGATCGACTGGCGGGCCACAGCACGCCAGACCGCGGTCGCGGTCCGCACCTGGCGTCCCGAGCGTGACCGCCGCATCTTCGTCGTTCTCGACACGGGCCGCACGGCGGCCGGCAGGGTCGGGGACGTCCCGCGGCTGGACGCCGCCGTGGACGCGACGCTCCTTCTCGCCGCGCTCGCCTCACGGGCGGGCGACCGCGTCGACCTGCTTGCCTACGACCGTCAGGTCCGGGCACGGGTGCACGGAGCGAGGACAGCGGGTCTGCTGCCCTCGCTCATGGACGCGGCTGCCGCGCTTGAGCCGGAGTTGGTGGAGACGGACATGCGGGGTCTCAGCGCTGCCGTGGCGAAAGAGGCGGCACCCGGCTCACTGCTCGTACTCATCACCAGTCTGGATTCCGCTCCCGTCGAGGAGGGCCTGCTGCCCGTGCTGCCTCAGCTCATGAAGCGGCACACCGTCCTGGTGGCAGCCGTGGCGGATCCGAGGGTCGAGGAGATGGCAGATGCGAGAGGCACGGTGGACGCGGTGTACGAAGCGGCAGCGGCAAGCCGGACGCGGGCTGAACGCCGGCGGACGGCTGACCGGTTGAGGCGGCAAGGCGTCACGGTCGTCGACGCAGGCCCGAGCCGGTTGGCTCCCGCGGTGGCGGACGCCTACCTTGCGCTGAAGGCGGCCGGCCGTCTCTGACCGGAACCGCCCAGGAACCGACACCGTGCGCCGAGAAGGGCACCAGCGCGCCGGGAAATGCGAAAAGGCCCGCACCTGTGGTGCGGGCCTCCCCGACTTTCTTGCAACGTATTGTTCGGCGGCGTCCTACTCTCCCACAGGGTCCCCCCTGCAGTACCATCGGCGCAGTAGAGCTTAGCTTCCGGGTTCGGAATGTAACCGGGCGTTTCCCCTACGCTAAAACCACCGAAACACTATGAAACACATCAAACACCGGAACACACACGGCTGTTCGTGGTTTCAGAACCAACACAGTGGACGCGAACATCTAAGGACAAGCCCTCGGCCTATTAGTACCGGTCAACTCCACCAGTCACCTGGCTTCCATCTCCGGCCTATCAACCCAGTCG
>NZ_JAGIQL010000299.1 GCF_017813245.1 Streptomyces montanisoli | reverse complement strand
CCCGCCGCCCCGGTGCCTGCGCCCGCCACCCCGGTGCCCGCGAGTCCGGCGCCTCTCCCGATTGCCCCTGCCGCCGTGCCCGTGGCGCTCCCGGCGGTAGCCCCCGGCCCGCCGCAGCTCCCGAACGCCGCCTAAACGGCCCTGGATCGGCCGCCGGGCGCGGAACGTCCGCCCCTGCGCCCCACCCCGCGCCCGCCGCGCCCCTCCCGATCGTGCCTTCGGCCCTGACCCGCACCCCCGCGGCCGCTGCCCCCCGGGGCGCCGCTCCCGAAGGGGCCCAGGCCGGGCCGGGCTCCCGCGGCGCGGGCCCGGCCTCAGCTGTCGCCGCCGTCCTCCGGCTGCTCGATCTGCTGCGCGATGTACAGCGCCTCGCCGAGCTTCTCGACCAGCGCGAGCTGCGTGTCCAGGTAGTCGATGTGGTGCTCCTCGTCCTCGAGGATCGACTCGAACAGCCGCTTGGACGTGTGGTCGTTCTTCGACCGCATCACGTCGATACCGCGCTTGAGGCGGTCGATCGCCTCCACCTCGACCTGCCGGTCGGATTCGAACATCTCCGTCACCGTCTGGCCCACCCGCACATGGAAAAGCCGCTGGTAGTTCGGCAGGCCGTCGAGCAGCAGGATCCGGTCGGTGAGCAGCTCCGCGTGGCGCATCTCGTCGAACGACTCCGCACGGGTGTTCTTGGCCAGCCGCGCCCAGCCGAAGTTCTCCTGCATCTTCGCGTGCAGGAAGTACTGGTTGATCGCGGTGAGCTCGGCGGTCAGCTGCTCGTTCAGGAACTCGATGACCTCGGGGTCGCCCTGCATCGCAGAGGCTCCTTCCAACGACGTGGCGGTGAACGTGTGACGCGTGTCAGACATGTGCCCACTGGGACTGGCCGCAGTCTCGCACCACCCCAGAGGGCCGTCCAGTAAGGACCTCCTTGCCACGAGATGGCCCGAATGGGCTTCGGCCCGGTCAGGACCACCCCTCCCGGTCTGTCACCATGTAAAGCATGGGTCAGGAGCAGAGCGGGGGGCATCGGATACCGGACGCGTCCCCCCTGCCGCCGGGACAGCGCCTCCAGCGCGGCTGGCCCGTCACCCACTACGGTCCCGTCCCGAAGTTCAAACCCGACCGGTGGGAGTTCCGCGTCTTCGGCGCGACCGCCGACGGTGACAAGCACTGCTGGGACCACGAGGAGTTCACCGCGCTGCCGTTCTCGACGGTCGTGGCGGACCTGCACTGCGTGACGAAGTTCAGCATGCTGGGCGCGGAGTGGGGCGGCGTCCACGCGAAGAACCTCCTCGACCTCGCGCCCCCCGCGCCCGCGGTGACACACGTGATGGTGTGGGCGGAGTACGGGTACAGCGCCAACCTGCGCCTCGACGACTTCACCGCGAACCGCACGATCTTCGCGACGCACAGGGACGGCGAGCTGCTCACGGCGGAGCACGGTTTCCCACTGCGCCTCGTGGTGCCGCATCTGTACGCCTGGAAAGGGCCCAAATGGGTGAGGGGCGTCGAGTACATGACCGCGGACCGCAGGGGCTTCTGGGAGGAGCGGGGCTACCACAACGTGGGTGACCCGTGGGCGGAGCAGCGCTACACCTACCAGGAGGAGCCGGGCGAGGGCCCGGAACTCTGAGCGCGCCGCTCGCCGCGTGGGCAGGCTCCGCCGTCAGGCGTTGCGCAGCTTCTTGAGGCGGGCGACGTCCTCGCCGTGGCCCGCCTTGCCGCCCGGCGTCTCGATCACGAGCGGGACGCCCTCCGTCGCCGGGTGGCCGAACAGCGCCGCGAACGGCTCCTCGCCGATGTGGCCCGCGCCGATGTTCTCGTGGCGGTCCTTGTGCGCGCCTGCCACGTCCTTCGAGTCGTTCGCGTGGATCAGGCCGAGCCGGCCCGTGCCCACCGTCTCGACCAGCAGGTCGAGCGCCGCCGCCATGCCGTGCGGGCCCGCCAGGTCGTGGCCCGCCGCGAAGGCGTGGCAGGTGTCGAGGCACACCCCGAGCCTCGGGTGCGCGTCGAGCGCGTCGAAGTACGGGCCGAGGTGCTCCATCCGCGAGCACAGCGAGGCGCCCTGCCCGGCCGTCGGCTCCAGCAGCAGCGCCGGGTCGCCGTCGTCCGTCAGCTCGTCGAGCAGCGGCAGCAGCAGCTCCCGCACCTGCGCGAGCGCCGCGGCCCGCTCGCGCCCGCCCGTCGCTGAACCCGTGTGGACGACGACACCACGGGCGCCGATCGCCCGGCCCCTGCGCAGGCTGTGGCGCAGCGACAGGACCGACCGCTCGGCCGTGGCCCGCGTGTGCGAGCCGAAGTTGATCAGGTAGGGGGCGTGGACGTAGGCCGGGATGCCCGCCCGCGCGCACTCGGCGCGGAACAGCTCGTCCTGCGCGGGCGTGCCGGGCGGCACCGCCCAGCCGCGCGGGTTGGCGACGAAGACCTGCACTGCCTCCGCGCCCAGGTCGCGGGCGTAGCCGAGGCCGGTCGTGGCGAGGCCGCCGGCCACGGGCACGTGGGCGCCGACAGGGTTGCGCATGGGATGGAGCCGTTCCGTTCTCAGAGACCGTTGGTCGTGATCGTGATGGTGCTGCCCTCGGGCGCCTTGTCGCCGCCCGCCACGGACTGGTCGGTGATCGTGTCGTCGATGAAGGGGAAGCTGTGCTTGACCTTCACGTCGAAACCCGCGTCCTCCAGCGCCTTGGTGGCGTCGTCGGCCGACCGGCCCGTCACATCGGGGACCGCGACCATCTTCGGCCCCTTCGACAGGGTCAGCGTGACGGTGTCGCCCTCGGCGAGCTGCCCGCCTTCGGCCGGGGACTGGCGGGCCACCGCGCCCGCGTCCTGGTCGGACTCCACGCGCCGCGTGGCGATCTTCGCCCTGAGGCCGGCGTCCGCCAGGTCGGCCGTCGCCTCGTGGACGTCCTCGCCGGTCACATCCGGTACGTCGACGGCGCTGCCCCGGCTGACCTTCAGCGCGACCGCCCGGTCCGGGCGCAGCCGCGCGCCCGCGGCCGGATCGGTCCCGATGACCGAGCCGCGGTCGACGGAGTCGCTGAACGCCTGGTGGACGACGCCCGCGGACAGGCCCGCCTTCGCGAGCGCGGCCTTCGCGTCGGCCTGCGGCATGCCCGACACGTCGGGCACCGACACGATGCGCGGGCCGCGGGAGATGGTCAGCGTGACCGGCCCGTCGCCGCGGATCTTCGTCTCGGGCGCGGGGTAGGTCCTCATGACCTTGCCCCGGTCGAACGCGTCGCTGTAGCCGTGGGTGACGCGCGCGTCGAGCCCCGCGTCGGACAGGCGCTTCTTCGCCACCTGCTCGGTCTGGCCGAGCAGCGACGGCACGCGCGTGAACTGCCCCGAGTTGATGTACCAGACGCCCGTGCCGATCAGGATCGCCACCAGGGCGGCGACGACGGCGACGAGGGTGCGGTGGCGCCCCGGCGGCCTGCCGGCCGTGCGGCCACCGCCCGCGGCGGGCGGCACCGGGGGCAGGTCGAGGCGGCTCGTCCTGCTGACCCCCGCAGCGTCCGCGCCGGGGGGCGCGGAGCGCGGGATCACGCTCGTACGGTTCTCCGAGCCGGAGGCGGCGCCGGCCGGCCTCGCGCCGGGCGGCACCGCGTCGAGCTGGGCGTCGGTCAGCGCGGCGCGGGCCTCGCGGACCGCGGCGAGCAGCGCGACCGCGTCCTG
>NZ_JAGIQL010000030.1 GCF_017813245.1 Streptomyces montanisoli | reverse complement strand
CGGCGGACGGCTGGACCGGCGAGCGCGCCTGGGTGACGCCGAGCCACGGAGCGCGCGGGCCGGCGCCCGCCCCCGAGCCGGCAAACGCCGAAGGAGGCCCGGCGCTGCCCGCCTGGACGCACGGCATGACCGCCGGCCGCCTCGCGACGGGCACGGCCGCCCCGCGCGGCCCGCGGCCCGGCCCGGTCGACGGCCTGACCGTGGCCTGGACGCACGCCGAAGGGACGCACGCCGAAGGGACGCGCGCCGCACCGAGCGGACCGCCGCAACCGGCCGCCACTCGGCGGACACCCGCGCAGCCCACCGCGGAACGCCTCGACGAACTCGCCGAACTCGCCGAACGGCACAGTGCCGCCCTGCGTCTCGGGCGCCTCGGCCGCTGGGACGAGGCCGGCGAGGCGCACCGCGCCCTCGCCGCGGAACGCGCACTCCTGCTCGGCCCCGACCACCAGGACACCCTCGGCAGCCGTCACGAAACCGCCTACGCCCTCACCAGGACCGGCAGGCACGCCGAGGCCCTCGCCGCCTTCGCGGAGGTCGCCGAGGGCAGGGAACGAGCCCTCGGCCCCGACCATCCCGAGACGCTCGCCGCCCGCCAGGAGACGGCACACGTCCTCGGCAGGCTCGGCCGTCACGCCGAGGCCCACGAGGTGTACGCGTCGCTGCTCGCCTCACGCGAGCGCACCCTGGGCCCCGACCACCCGGACACCCTCCGCTGCCGCCACAACCTGGCATTCAGCCTGAGCAGGCTCGGCAGGACCGAGGAGTCGCTCGCCATGGCCGAGCAGGTCGCCGCCGCCCGCGCGGAGAAGCTGGGCGAGAACCACCCCGACACGCTCGTCAGCCGGTACGAGGCCGCCTACGCCCTCGGCCGGCTCGGCCGCTGGCAGGAGGCGCTCGACCGCTACGGCGAGGTCGCCGCGGCCAGGACCCGCGTCCTCGGCGCCGATCACCGCGACACGCTCGCCGCCCGCTACGAGATCGGCATCTGCCTGGGCAGGCTCGGCCGCGCGGAGGACGCCCTCGAACAGTTCCGCGCACTGGCCGCCGACCGCACGCGCCTCGGCGGCCCGAACGACCAGGAGACGCTGCGCGCCCGCCACGGCTACGGTGTGAACCTCGGCCGGCTCGGCCGCTGGGACGAGGCGCTCGCCGAGGCGCGCGACGTCGCGGCGGTACGCGGCCGCGCCCTGGGCCCCGACCACTTCGACACGCTCGTCAGCCGCCGGGAGGTCGCCGTCGCGCTCGGCTGGCTCGGCCGCTGGGACGACGCGCTCGCCGAGTACCGGGAGGTCTGCGCCGCCCGCGCCCGCGTCCTGGGCGACGCGCATCCCGACACGCTCACCGCCCTGGGCGACGAGGCGCGCTGCCTGGAGCAGCTGGGCCGCACGGAGGAGGCGGGCAGGCTGCGCGCGAGCATCGGCGCCCTGCGCGCGGGACGCGGCTCGTCAACGGCCTGACCCGGCGCCACGCACGCGCACAGCGCGCCCACGCAACGCCCGCGGCACCACCTCCGCGGCGCCACCTCCACGGCACCGGATCGCCCGCGCCACCTTGGCCGCCGAAGATCCGCGTGTTACGAAGGGCCATGCCCGCACATGCCTCGTACGACGCAGTGATCGTGGGCGGCGGCCACAACGGACTGGTCGCCGCCGCCTATCTCGCCAGGGCGGGACGCTCCGTCCTCGTCCTCGAACGCCTCGGCGCCACCGGCGGCGCCGCCGTGTCCACCCGCCCGTTCCCCGGCGTGGACGCACGCCTGTCCCGCTACTCGTACCTCGTGTCGCTGCTGCCCGACAAGATCCGCACCGATCTGGGGCTGCGGTTCGAGGTGCGCCGCAGGCCCGTCTCGTCGTACACGCCCCTCGGCGACGGCGGGCTGCTCGTGGGGGAGGGCCGCACCCGCGCCTCGTTCGCCGAGCTGACCGGGAGCGACGCGGAGTACGTGGCGTGGCAGCGGTTCTACGGCGCCACCACGCGCGTGGCCGAGCGGGTCTTCCCCACGCTCACCGAGCCGCTGCCCACACGCGACGAGCTGCGCGAGCGCATCGACGACGAGGCCGCATGGCGCGCCCTGTTCGAGGAACCGATCGGCGTCGCGATCGAGGACCGCTTCCACCACGACCTGGTGCGGGGTGTGGTACTCACCGACGCCCTGATCGGCACGTTCGCGGACGCGCACGACCCCTCCCTGGTACAGAACCGCTGCTTCCTCTACCACGTCATCGGCGGCGGCACCGGAAGCTGGGACGTGCCCGTCGGCGGCATGGGCGCGCTGACCGACGCGCTGGCCGGCGCCGCGCGGGCGGCCGGCGCCGAGATCGCCACAGGGCACGAGGCGGTGCGCATCGACACCGACGGGAGCCGCGCCGAAGTGACCTACCGCGCCGGCGACCGCGAGTCGACGGTGGGGGCCGGACGCGTCCTCGTGAACGCTTCGCCGCGGACGCTCGCCGCCCTGCTGGGGGAGCAGGAGCCGAGCCCCGCGGAAGGTTCCCAGTTCAAGGTCAACATGGTGCTGACGAGGCTGCCGCGACTCAAGGACACGTCCGTCGATCCGCGGGAGGCGTTCGCCGGCACCCTGCACGTCGGCGAGGGATACGGCGAGCTGGCCGCCGCCTACCGCGACGCGGCCGACGGCCGGCTCCCCTCGGCTCCGCCCTCCGAGATCTACTGCCACACCCTGACGGACCCCTCGATCCTCGGCCCCGGCCTCGCGGGCAAGGGACACCACACCCTGACGCTGTTCGGGCTGCACACCCCCGCCCGGCTGTTCGCGGGCGGCGACGCGGCCAACGACGCCGCGCGCGAGCGGCTGCTCACCGCGACGCTGAGCCGCCTCGACGACGTGCTCGCCGAACCCATCGCCGGCTGCTTCGCCACGGACGCCGACGGCCGCCCCTGCGTGGAGGCCAAGACCCCGCTGGACCTGGAGCGTGAACTCGGCCTGCCGGGCGGGCACATCTTCCACGGCGACCTGTCCTTCCCGTACGGGACGTCCGAGACGGGCCGCTGGGGCGTGGAGACCGCGCACCCCGCCGTCCTGCTGTGCGGGGCGGGCGCCGTGCGCGGCGGGGGAGTGAGTGGTGTGCCGGGACACAACGCGGCGATGGCGGTACTCGGCAAGTGACCGGCGCGGCCGGTGGGCCGCCCGCGACGGGGACGCGGCCGACAGGGACGCGGCCGACAGGGACGCGGCCGGTGGCGCGCCCCCGTCGCGCGCCACCGGCCGCCGATCAGCGGGCCGCACGGGCCGTCAGGTGCGTGACCTGGTCCAGCCGTCCGCCGTGACACGGGACGCGTCCGCGCGACGCCTCTCGTCGAACAGGGCACGTCCGCCGTCGTCGACGCGTTGCCCGGCCACGTACACACCGCGCCCCACGTACAGCGGGTCGGTCCTGTACCGCCACCTCAGCCGCACCTGCTTGCCGCGCCAGGCGGTGAGGTCGGCGGAGAGCCGGTGCCACACGCGCCCCGACCACCCGGTGGCCGAGCCCGCGGTGTGCTCCTGCGCCGAGTCCGAGCCGACCGACGTCGTGAACGGGACAGGACTCCAGGTCGTGCCCGCGTCCGTGGACGCCTCCAGGTAGGCGAAGTCCGAACCCGGCTCGGTGTCCCACCACAGCGACGACTCGTAACGGGGACCGGACGAGGACAGCGTCAGGTCGGGCAGCGTCAGCGTGGCCGTCGACGCGCTCGCCATCCCCGAGAACCAGGCCGTGTGCCCGTCGGGCGGCGTGACGGCGACGGCACGCGCCATCCGGTCGCCCGTGGCCACGCGAGGCGCGCTGCCGGTGCGCCAGTTGCGCACCGGGTGCACGGAGTTGCCGAGGACGATCAGGAACGAGTCGCTCGTCGGGTCGATGACGATGCTGGTGCCCGTGAACCCGGTGTGGCCCGCCGTGCGCGGGGTGGCCATGGCACCCATGTACCAGTGCTGGTAGAGCTCCCAGCCGAGGCCGTGCTCGTCACCCGGGAACGCCGTGTTGAAGTTGGTGAACATCAGCTTCACGGAGTCGGGTCGCAGGATCCTCGCCCTGCCGTAGGCCCCGCCGTTGAGGAGGGTACGCGCGAGGATCGCGAGGTCCCAGGCGCACGAGAAGACCCCGGCGTGGCCCGCCACACCGTCGAAGGCGTACGCGTTCTCGTCGTGTACCTCGCCCCAGACGAGGCCGCGGGTGAGCGCCGACCACGGCGGCCGCTCGTCCTCGGTCGCGGCGATCCTCGGCTTCCAGGAGGCGGGCGGGTTGTAGCGGGTGCGGGTCATGCCGAGGGGCGCCGTGATCCGCGTGCGCACCAGCTCGTCCAGCGGCCTGCCGGTGATCTTCTCCAGCACCAGCTGCAGCGAGATCATGTTGAGGTCCGAGTAGAGGTACACCGTGCCGGGCGGATTGACGGGTGCCTCGTTCCACAGCAACCGCAGCCTCGCGGCCCGGTCGGGCTCGTCGTAGAACGGCAGGTCGGCCTGGAGCCCCGAGGTGTGCGTGAGCAGCATCCTGAGGGTGATGTCCTGCTTGCCGCCGCCCGCGTACTCGGGGAGGTAGTGCGCGACGGCCGACTCGATGTCGAGGCGGCCGCGCTCGACCTCCTGGACCGCGAGGAGCGAGGTGAACAGCTTGGACAGCGACGCCAGGTCGTAGACGGTGTCACGGGCCGCGTCGATCTGCTGCTCCGGCGGGAACTCGATGCCGGTGTCGGTCTTGTCGTCGTAGCCGCTGTAGCGCACGGCCTTGCCGATGGGGTGGTGCAGCGCGACCGTGCCGCCGCGCCCGGCGAGCAGCACCGCCCCCGCGTAGTAGGGGTGGGTGGGGGAGGGGCCGAGGTAGCGTTCCGCTGCCGTGACCAGCTCGTCGAGTTGGTCGCCGAGCAGGCCGGCCGCGCGTGCGGAACCGTGCCGCAGCGTGGTGGTGCGCTGCCGCCCGTGCCCGGCGGGCGCGGCGGCCGCCGTACCGGCGAATGGCAACGGGCCGACGGCGAGCGCGCCGCCCAACGCCAGCGCGGCGCCCGCGAACTGGCGCCGGCTCACCGATCTGCCCGCGATGACATGGTCCTCCGACATCCAAGCCCTCCCTGAAAGTATCTTTCGGGACTGCGCAAACAGCTGAAACTTTCTTGCGGCAGGGCGCGCCTGTCAACCCTCGCACCGCGAGTCCCGCGAGTTCGCTCCGTGGCGGACGCGGCCTGAGGTGCCGTCACGCGCGGAAAACCGGTGGCGGCGGCGCCCACTGCCCGGATACTGGTCACTCATGGATGAGGTGGAAGTCGTCGTCGCCCATTCCGAGCGGGCGACCCTGCGCGTCGGCGACGTCTTCCTGAAGGTGGACGCCGATCGCGCGCGCGTCGACGTCGAGGTACGTGCGATGGCCCTGGCGCCGGTCCCGACCCCGAAGGTGCTGTGGCGCGAACCTCCCGTGCTCGCGATCGCGGCGGTCCCCGGGACTGCGCTCGGCCGCCTCGGCGAGCCGTCGACCTCTTCCCCCGCGGCGTGGGCCGCGGCCGGCGCCGCCATCCGCAAGCTGCACGACGCGCCGCTGCCGCCCTGGCGCGGCCGGCGCCGGCGGGATCCGGCCGAGCTGGCGGCGGAACTCGACGGCGAGTGCGAGGCGCTCGTCAGGAACGGCGTCCTGCCCGCCGGCCTGGTCACCCGCAACCGCCGGGTCGCCGAGGCCGCGCTCCGGCCGTGGACCGAGGTGTTCACTCACGGCGACCTGCAGAGCGATCACGTGTTCGTCGCGCACGACAGGGTCACCGGCATCATCGACTGGTCGGAGGCGGGCCGGGGCGACGCCCTGTTCGACCTCGCCACCCTGACGCTCGGGCACGAGGAGCACCTGGGCGACGTCGCCGCAGGCTACGGCACCGGCGTCGACCTCGACGTGATCCGCGCGTGGTGGTCGTTGCGCAGCCTGCTGGGGGTTCGCTGGCTGGTCGAGCACGGCTTCGACCCGTTCGCGCCCGGCTGTGAGGTCGACGTGCTGAAGTCACGGATGTGAGGGCCGGGGAGAGGCGGCCTAGGAGGCCTTGCTCAGGGCGGGGTCCGTGCGCCAGACGCCGGCCAGCTCGGACAGCGGTACGCCGAGTACCTCGCTGAGCCGGACGATGGTGCCGAACGCGGGCGTGGGCAGCCTGCCGGTCTCGATCTTGCGCAGGGTCTCAGGCGAGATCTCCGCGGCCAGGGCGACCTCGGCGGGGCTGCGTCCGGCCCGGGCGGAGCGCAGTGCCGCCCCGAGGCGCCGGCCCGCCTCGATCTGTTCTGGGGCGAGCGGGTGGCGAACCATGCGCACATGGTAGAGCCGCCCGATTTCGGCGGCAACCACCTTGCCTCTGGTATAAATATACCTCTCTGGCGCTCCGGGAAGTCGAGGATCACGGTGATCGAGCACAAGTCCCCCAAGGACATCCAACGCATGCACGTCACCGGACGGTTCGTCGGCGAGGTGCTGGCCGAGCTGGGCGGCCTCGCCGCGGTGGGCGTCGACCTCATGGATCTCGAGCACCACGCCCGCCGCCGGATCAAGGAGCGCGGCGCGGAGTCCTGCTACTGGGACTACGCCCCCTCGTTCGGCAGGGGCCCGTTCCGCAACGTGGTGTGCCTCTCGGTCAACGACGCCGTGCTGCACGGCCTGCCGCACGGCTACAAGCTGCGCGACGGGGACCTGCTGTCCATGGACATGGCCGTGACCATCGACGGCTGGGCCGCGGACTCGGCCCACTCCGTCGTCGTCGGCACCCCGGCCCGCGAGGACCTGCGGCTCATCGAGGCCACCGAGGTCGCGCTGGAAGCCGCGATCGAGGTCGCCCTGCCGGGCAACAGGCTCGGGGACATCTCGTCGGCCATCGGCGCGGTCGCCGCCGAGTACGGCTACCCGGTCAACCTGGAGTTCGGCGGCCACGGCATCGGCCGCACGATGCACGAGGACCTGCACATCCCCAACGACGGACGTCCGGGCCGCGGCTGGAAGCTGCGCCCCGGGCTGACCATCGCGATCGAGCCCTGGTTCGCCGCCGGGACGGACAAGATCGTCTTCGACCCGGACGGCTGGACGATCCGCTCGGCCGACGGTTCGCGCACCGCTCACTCCGAGCACACGGTCGCCATCACCGAGACCGGCCCGCTCGTGCTCACCCGGCGCCCGTAGGGCCGCCAGGACGGGCCTCGGCCCCGCGCGCCGCCGCGCGTGCGTCCCGCCGCTGCCGACGGGCGCGAGAGGCCGGGCTCTGGCAGCGTGTCGACCATGACGACGCGTTCCGTGCTGCGCTCCCTGCTGTCCCGGTGGACCGTCGCCGTGCCGCTCGTCGCCGTGGTCGCACTCGTCCTGAGCTGGGGCAGGAAGGGCATCCCGGGGTTCGCCGTCGCGCTGATCGCGCTCTGCCTCGCGGGCGCGGTCCTCGCGGCCGTCCACCACGCCGAGGTGGTGGCGCACCGCGTGGGGGAGCCGTTCGGGTCACTCGTCCTGGCCGTGGCCGTCACCCTCATCGAGGTGGCCCTCATCGTCACCCTGATGATCGACGGCGGCTCGGACAGCCACTCGCTCGCCCGCGACACCGTCTTCGCCGCCGTCATGATCACCTGCAACGGCATCGCCGGCGCCTGCCTCCTGCTCGGCGCCCTGCGCCGGCGGGTCGCCGTGTTCAGCGCGGAGGGAGCGAGCGCGGCACTGGCGACCGTCGGCACACTCGCCACGCTCGGACTCGTCCTGCCCACGTTCACCACCAGCACCCCGGGACCGCGCTACTCCGGCACGCAGCTGGCGTTCGCCGCCCTTCACGTCGCTCGCCCTGTACGGGCTGTTCGTCACCGTGCAGACCGTGCGCCACCGCGAGTACTTCCTGCCGGTGACCGACGAGGGCAGGCCCGACGAGAGCGCGGGCGACGAGCACGGCGCGCCCCCCACGGGACGCGCCGCGCTGGTGAGCCTCGGCCTGCTGCTCGTGGCGCTCGTGGCCGTCGTCGGCGACGCCAAGGCCGTGTCGCCGACCATCGAGTCGGGCGTGTCCTCGGCTGGGCTGCCGCAGGCGGTCGTCGGCGTGGTCATCGCGCTGCTCGTCCTGCTGCCCGAGACGCTGGCGGCCGTGCGGGCCGCACGCCGCGACCACGTCCAGACCAGCCTGAACCTCGCGTACGGCTCCGCCATCGCCAGCATCGGGCTGACGATCCCGGCCATCGCGCTCGCCACCGTGTGGATCAAGGGCCCGCTCGTGCTCGGGCTCGACCCCACCCACATAGTGCTGCTGGCGCTGACTCTGGTGGTGGGCGCCCTCACCGTGCTGCCCGGCCGCGCCACCATGCTCCAGGGCGGCGTGCACCTCGTGCTCTGCGCGGCGTTCGTCTTCCTCGCGGTCAGCCCGTAACCTCACGCAGGTCCACGATGCGCCGGATCTTGCCCACGGAACGCTCCAGCGTCTCCGGGTCCACCACCTCCACCGCGACCGAGACCCCTACGCCGTCCTTGACGGCCGCCGCGATCATGATCGCCGCCTCCGCCCGCTGCTCAGGCGTGGCGCCCGCCCGGGCCTCGGCCCGTACCGTCAGCGCGTCCAGCCTGCCCTCGCGCGTCAGCCGCAACTGGAAGTGCGGGGCGACGGCCGGCGTACGCAGGACGATCTCCTCGATCTGGGTGGGGAAGAGGTTCACCCCGCGCAGGATGACCATGTCGTCCGAGCGGCCCGTCACCTTCGCCATGCGGCGGAACACCCGCGCGTCCCCCGGCAGCAGACGGGTGAGGTCACGCGTCCGGTAACGCACGACCGGCATGGCCTCACGCGTCAGCGACGTGAGGACGAGCTCGCCCTCCTCGCCCTCGGGCAGCACCTCCCCGGTGAACGGGTCGACGACCTCCGGGTAGAAGTGGTCCTCCCAGACGGTCAGCGCCCCCTTGGCCTCCACGCACTCCTGCGCCACCCCCGGGCCCATCACCTCGCTGAGGCCGTAGATGTCCACGGCGTCGATCCCGCACCGCTCCTCGATCTCCCGCCGCATCGCCTCCGTCCACGGCTCGGCACCGAAGATGCCCACCTTCAGGGACGTGGACCGCGGGTCGACGCCCTGCCGCTCGAACTCGTCGAGGAGCGTCAGCATGTAGGAGGGCGTCACCATGATGACCTCGGGACGGAAGTCCGTGATCAGCCGCACCTGCCTGGCCGTCATGCCGCCGGACGCGGGGATGACCGTGCAGCCCAGCCGCTCGGCGCCGTAGTGTGCGCCGAGGCCGCCCGTGAACAGGCCGTACCCGTACGCCACGTGCACCTTGTGCCCGGGCCTGCCGCCCGCGGCGCGGATCGAGCGCGCCATCACGTCGGCCCAGGTGTCCAGGTCACGCGCGGTGTACCCGACGACCGTCGGCAGGCCCGTCGTCCCGCTGGACGCGTGGATGCGGCGCACCCGGGACTCCTCGACGGCGAACATGCCGAACGGGTAGTTGTCCCTGAGGTCGGCCTTCGCGGTGAACGGGAAGCGCGCCAGATCGGCCAGGCTCTCGCAGTCCTCGGGACGCAGGCCCGCCGCGTCGAAAGCGCGGCGGTAGAAGCCGACGTTGTCGTAGGCGTGCCGCAGGGTCGCACGCAACCGCTCCAGCTGGAGCGCTTCGAGCTCCACGCGGGTCAGCCGCTCCCCGGAGTCGAGCAGAGGTGCCATCCGACGCTCCCTTCCGTCGACCGATCATTCGGTTGAGCGGCCGTGGGACACGTTATCCAGCCACTGCGGCGCCCCGTCAACACTTCGGCGGGGTGCGAGCATCGCACCATGACGCCTGAAGCCATCCACGCCACGGACCCGCCGGGCGCCCCGGCGCCCCTGACCGTACGGGCGAACGGGCTGCGCCTCGCCTACCGGGTCTGGGGCGCCGAGCACGACGCCCCGCCGGTTGTCCTCGTGCACGGCCGCACCGCCGACAGCCTCGACTGGACCACCGTCGCGGCCGCCCTCGCGCACCGCCGTCGCGTCCTCGCACTCGACCTCAGCGGCCACGGCCGCAGCGACTGGCCCGGCCGGTACTCGCTGCCCGGCTTCCGCGACGACCTCGGCGGCTTCCTCGCCGCGCTCGACCTCACCGGCGCCGACATCGTCGCCCACTCGATGGGCGGGTTCGCCGCCACCCTGCTGGCCCAGGACGCGCCGGGCCTCGTCGGCCGCCTCGTGCTGGAGGAGAGCCCGCCGCTGCTGCCGCTGGACCCGCCGCGCCCGCCCGCGGAGCATCCGCCGGGACCGCTCGGGTTCGACTGGGCCGTCGTGCCCGCCGTGGACGATGCGCTGAACGCGCCCGACCCCGCCTGGTACGAAGGGCTCGCACGCATCGCGGCGCCTACACTCGTCGTCGCCGGCGGCCCGTCGAGCCCGTTCCCGCAGCAGGGCTACGCCCGGCAGGCCGAGCGCGTCCCGGGCGCCCGGCTCGTCACCATCGACGCCGGCCACCTCGTGCACGGGCGGAAACCACACGCATTCCTCGACGCGCTCGCCGCGTTCGGCATCTGAACGCGGCCCGACGCACCCCCCGCGGCCGGGCGTTCCCCGGCCCGCCGAGGTGGGTCCTTACGCGCCCGGCGACGGCCGCCCCGGCTCCTGCGGAGGCCGCGGGACCCGTACGATGGGGAGATGTCCTTCCTCCGCCGCCGCAGCGCAGCCACGCCCGCCGGCCCCGACTTCGACGTCCTGGCCATGGACCCCGGCGACTGGCCCGGCAACCTCGGCGCCGGGCTGCTCCCCGCGCCGGACGGGACCTGCCAGGGCGTGTTCCTGAGGTACGACCTCTTCGGCGGCCGCGGCCCCGCGATGATCATCGGGAACCTGCCCGAGGGGTCCCCGGCGCGCGAGCTCTCCGAGGGCCAGGTCCCCTTCGAGGTCGCCCAGCTGCTGCTCGCGCTGGAGAACGACGAGCCGGTGGAGGTCGTGGGCGCGGAGGACTCCCCGGTGATGCAGGGGGACAACCTGCTGATCGTGCGCCGCCTCAAGCTGTCCGAGGACCGCGTCTCCTGCGTGCAGTTCGACCGCAGCGACAACGTCCTCGTCACCATCGCGAGCTGGGACCGCCCGATCACGGACGACCTCTACGCGCTGCTCAAGCCGCTCCCCGCCGAACTGTTCCAGCAGGGCTGACCTCCCCCGTCCAGTCCGTCGGCGCAGGCGTCCGCCCGGCGGTACCGCACGGTCACCTGGTGCCGACCGCGGCCCGCACGGCGCGCCGCGCCAGCGCGCAGTCGTCGTGCAGCCGCCGCAGCAGCAGCCGCTGCTCCTCGCCCGGCGCGAGGCCGCTCTGCGTCTGCGCCACCTGACCGCCCACCGGGGGAGCCTCACGCAGCGTGCGCTGCACGGCCGTCTCGTACATCCTGATCTCGCGCGTCAGCACCAGCATCAGGTTGACGAGGAAGGCGTCGCGTGCGGCAGGCCCGCCCGACTGCGCCAGCTTGCTGACCTCGCGGCGCCCGGCGGGATCGTCGCCGAGGACCGCCCACAGCGTCGCCAGGTCGTAGCCAGGCAGGTACCAGCCCGCGTGCTCCCAGTCGACCAGCACCGGGCCGGTCGGGGCGATCAGCACGTTGGACAGCAGTGCGTCGCCGTGGCAGAACTGGCGGGCGCCGTGCCGCTGGGCCGCGATGCCGTGCAGCAGCTTCTGCAGGTCGCCGAGGTCGCGGTCGGTGAAGAGGCCCAGCTCGTGGTAGCGCGAGATCCGCGACGCGTAGTCGAGCGGTGCCTCGAACCGCCCGGCGGGCGGCTGCCACGCGTTGAGCCCGGCGATCGCGCCGAGCACCGCACGGACGTCCGTGCGCGGCGGTGCCTGCAGCGGGTGGCGGGAGAGCGCGGCCGGCCGGCCGGGGATCCGTTCCAGGACGAGCGCGCCGCCCGCAGGGTCGGCCGCCACCAGGCGCGGGACGCGCACCGGCGGGCGGTTCCTGACGAACGCGCGGTACGACGCTATTTCGTGCCTGAACCGCTCGACCCACACCGGGGACTGGTCGAGCAGGCACTTGGCCACCACCGTGGCACGGCCGGCCGACCCGACGAGCAGCACGGAGCGGCCGCTGCGGCGCAGTACCTGCGCCGGATGGAAGTCGGGGCAGATGCGGTGGACCGACGCGACCGCCGTCCGCAGCTGGGCACCCTGCGGGCCCGACAGGTCCAGCCTGCCGCTGACCTGGGGGGTGCCCGCGCCTGCCTGGCGCCGTGCCCGGCCTGCCTGACCAGGGGCGGCGTACGGTCCGCCTCCGGCGATGACCGAGCGCTGCGGTCCGGACGGGGCGGACACGGAGGACGATGCTGTGTACATGGGGGGACAGATCCCTTCGTGTGCCGACGAGTTGCGTGCGCCGCCACCCCGGTGTCCCTCCGCACCCTGGGGAGTACGGCCGGCCGCCGGGGCGGGATGGCGCACTCCTACCCGACACCCGGCCACGGGTGGCACACCATCTGGCGGACCCTGGCGAACCCTGGCGAATAGTCGCGACGCACCTGCCAGGGGGCTACTGTCAAGTCAGCCGAGAACCTGGGGGCTTGATTGTGAGTGGAGAACCCAACACCCGCCTGTCCGACCTGTTCGGCCTGGCCGGCTGGTCGAAGGGCGAGCTCGCGAGGCTGGTGAACAGGCAGGCGGCGGCCATGGGCCACCCCCAACTGTCCACCGACACCTCGCGGGTGCGGCGGTGGATCGACATGGGGGAGACCCCGAGGGATCCCGTGCCGCGGGTGCTCGCGGCTCTGTTCACCGAGCGGCTCGGTCGTGTCGTGACCATCGAGGACCTCGGGTTCGTACGCACGGGGCGCGCGAGGAAACGGCGGGACGCCGGGACGACGGAAGACAACCCCGGCGCGCTGCCCTGGGCGCCCGAGCAGACGGCTGCGGTCCTCACCGAATTCACGGGAATGGACCTCATGCTCAACCGACGCGGCTTGGTGGGCGCGGGTGCCGCGCTCACCGCAGGCTCCGCACTCAGCAGCGCCATGCACGACTGGCTGCACGCCGACCCCGTACTCAGCGCGGACGCCCCCGCGACCGCCGAGCCGCTACGGGCCGACCAGGCAGGCTTCGACCGCTACGAGGCGGCCCCCGTCGGGTCGCAGGAGATCGACGCGCTGGAGCGCTCCGTCGAGGTGTTCCGCGCCTGGGACGCCGCCAGAGGCGGCGGACTCCAGCGCAAGGCCGTGGTGGGCCAGCTGAACGAGGTGGGCGGCATGCTCGCCTACCGCCACCCCGACTCCATCCAGCGCCGCCTGTGGGGCGTCGCCGCCAACCTCGCGGTACTCGCCGGGTGGATGTCGCACGACGTGGGCCTCGAACCCACCGCGCAGAAGTACTTCGTCATCGCCACCCACGCGGCGCGCGAGGGTGGCGACCGCCCCAGGGCCGGCGAGGCACTGTCCAGGGCCGCCCGCCAGATGGTCCACCTCGGCCGCCCCGACGACGCGCTCGACCTGATGAAGCTCGCCTCCTCGGGCTCAGGCGAACAGGCCCTGCCCAGGACGCGCGCGATGCTGCGCACCATCGAGGCCTGGGCCGAGGCGGCCATGGGCGACGGCAAGGCGATGCGGCGCACGCTCGGCGAGGCCGAGGAACTGTTCGTCTCCGACCGCGACGGCGACGAGCCGCCGAGCTGGATGGAGTTGTTCGACGAGGCCGACCTGCACGGCATGGAGGCCCTGGCGTACCGCACGCTCGCCGACCACGACCCCGCGGCGGCGGGCACGGCGAGGAAGCACGCGAAGAAGGCGCTCGACCTGCGCGCGCAGGGCCGCAAGAGGTCCACGATCTTCGACTACCTGTCGATGGCGTCGGCCTGCTTCATCTCCGACGATCCCGAGGAGGCCGACCGGTACGCGCGCCTGGCGCTGGTGTCGATGGGAGAGACCTCGTCGCACCGCACCTGGGACCGGCTGCGCGAGATGTACCGCCTCACCGGCAGGTACGCGGGCACGGCCGAGGTCGACGACCTGCGCGACGACATGGCGCAGGCCCTCTCGAAGGCACCGTCGCGCCCCCGCGGCGTGCGCGCGTAGCGGCGTCGGCCGCGGGCGGGGCCGCCTACGCCACCCTGGCCACCAGGAGGCAGGCGTCGTCCGTGCGCGGCGTGCCGTCGAACGCGGCGGCGACGACGGCCGCGCACTCCCGCGCGGACGACGCGGCCGTGAGGCGTGCGGCGAGCGCACGCAGGCGTGCGGGGGTGTCGGTGGCGAGCGCCCGCGTGTGCAGCACCAGCACGTCCCCCGGCAGCAGCCGGCTCCGGGACTGCCCGCAGGGAGCGCCGGGGCCCGCGCCGGGCGCTGCGCCGTCCGGCCGCGCCAGGGCACGCGCCGTGGAGTCCCGGACGAGCAGTGGCACGGGACCGCCGGTCCCCGCCCAGGTGAACGTCCTGGCCGGCGGGTGGTAGCGGGAGCACACCACGCTGCCGAGCGTCGGCTGGTCCCGGGCGTCGCCGAGATGGCCCAGATGCCCGAGGAGCGCTCCCGGCTCGACCCCCGCCACGGCCATGCCGCGCAGCGCGCCGCGAACCATCGCGAGGGACGAGGCGCCCGCGGCGCCGTACCCGATGAGGTCGCCGACGGCGAGCAGCGTGTCGCCGTCGGGGAGTGCGAACACGTCGTGCCAGTCGCCGCCGAGCAGCGGGCCGCCCCCGCCCTGCGGGCAGTACGCGGCGACATCGAGTGCCGCGTGTGCCGCGTGTGCCGCGTACCCCCGGTGGAGCGACCGCGCGGGCGTGCCGAGCGCGGGCCGCTCCACCACCGCGGACCGGTGGGTGTCCCCGGGGCCGGGCGCTCCGCGGTCGTGGGTGACCGAGTCGCGGTCCCTGACGACCGAGTCGCGGGTTGCCCTGACCGCTCGTTCGCCGCGGCGCAGGTCGCTGACGTCGCGTACGACGGCCCACATGGACGCCGTGCACCCCGACCCGTCGAGTACGGGCTCCCCCATCATGTGCACCGTGCGCACCTGGCCGTCCCCGTGGACCACGCGGAACTCGCCGTCGATCGGGCTGCCGTCGATCAGGCACCCCGTCACCATCGCGGTGAGCAGCGCCCGGTCCTCCGCGAACACCAGCGACGGCAACTCGTCCAGAGACAGCGGGCCGCTGGAGCGCGGCCGGTCGAGTATGCCGAACAGCTCGTCGGACCAGCTGACCTCGTCGGTGGTCAGGTCCCACTCGGCGCTGCCGACCCGGCCGGTCAGCGCCCCCGACGTGGTCGCGCCCGCGTCGGCGGCCGGCCCGTCACCCGCGCCGCCGCCGGGGCGCCCGGCCCTGAGCTGGTCCAAGTGCGCCCCGAGATCGTCCAGTTGGTGCACCGCGAGATCGCACAGGGCGCGCTGCCAGCGCCAGAGCGCGTCGTCCTCGTCCGGCGCCGTGTCCTGGCGCACCGCGTCGACCTCGCCGCGCAGCCGGCGCGTCTGCGTGATGAGGGCGTCCACCGTGTCCCGGCCCGGCGGTGGGGCGGAGTGGTCCGCGAAGAGGGGGGACGGCATCTCGTTCTCCGATACGGGCGCGGTCGTGCGCCTCTGGCTGACAGGACCGTCCCGACTCTGGCACAGGCGCCTGTGACGCGTAAGCCGTTTGGCGACACTGGGCGCGCGGGTGCTTTTGGCATATGTCAGCGGCGGTTCCGGGGTGCCTCGGGTCACTGCTCCTGCTGCCGCTCGAGGGCCGCTTTCAGGTTGCGCAGCGTCGTGGCGATGTTGCGGGCCTGGAAGACGGCGAACGTGTGCCCGCGCGTGGCGATCCGGTCGAAGGCGTTCGCGACCGGATCGGGCCAGCGCGTGCGGTCGTCCGTCCACGTCTCGGTGACGCGCGTCCCCTCGGGTACAGCCTCGAAGCGGTACTCCCAGGTGGCGATGGGGCCGCGCAGCCGGGGGGTGCGCAGGCCGATCGCCCGCACCGCGAACGCGAACCGCTCGCCCGGGTCGGCGGCCACGACGGTGCAGCGGGTCGTCCAGCCGAAGGCGCCCCGCCGGTTGCGCCCGTCGAACACCATCCCGGTCTCCGCCGCCCGTTGCCCGCCGCGCACCCGGGCGCCCAGGTTCTCCGGGCTCCACTCGCCCATCCGCCAGACGCTGCTGACCTGCTCGTAGACGGCCAGCGGCGCGCGGGCCACGACGACGCTGTCCGAGACGGTGAGGGTGCGCGGCATGACGGCTCCGATCTGTCCTACTGGTGAGTAATGGCTCGGGCCGACGGTACGCGGACGGCACCCTCCCCGTACAGGCACCCTCCCCGTACAGGGTGCAGGCACCCTCCCCCGTGCAGGCGCCCCCGCGGCGGAGCCCCCGCCGCACCAGCGCTCGCCGCCGCGCCCTCCTGCCGTCACCGGCCGCTTGAGAGGATGGGCCGGTGACCGACAACGCCCCTGTTCTCCACCACGAAGCCACCGGTCCCGAGGACGCCCCCGTGCTCCTCCTCGGCCCCTCCCTCGGCACCTCGCTCGACATCTGGGTCCCGCAACTCGCCGCCCTCGCCAGGGCCCACCGTGTGATCAGGTACGACCTTCCCGGCCACGGGGGTTCCCCGGCCTCGCTGCTGCCGCGTCAGGAACCCGGCGCCACCACGGTCGCCGACCTCGCGGGCCTCGTGCTCGACCTCGCCGACCGGCACGGGATCGGCGGATTCCACTACGCGGGCGTATCGCTCGGCGGTGCGATCGGCACGTACCTCGCCGTCCACCGCCCCGACCGGGTGGCCTCGCTGGCGCTCGTGTGCACCTCCGCCCACTTCGGCGGCGCGCAGCCCTGGCGCGAGCGGGCCGCGCTGGTACGGGAGAAGGGGATGGCCCCGGTCGCCGCCACGGCACCGGCCCGGTGGTTCGCCCACCCCGAGACCGCCACCACGCCGCGGGGCGCCGCGCTGCTCGCCGACCACGCGGCAGCCGACCCCGCGGGGTACGCGGCCTGCTGCGACGCGCTCGCCGCGTTCGACGAGCGGCCGGGCCTCGCCGCGGTGACCGCGCCCACGCAGGTGGTGGCGGGGGCGGGCGACGTGGCGACCCCGGTGTCGCACGGGAGCGAACTGGCCGACTCCGTACCCGGCGCGCGCCTCGACGTCGTGGACGGCGGCCATCTCGCCGTCGTGGAGGAGCCCGCGGCGGTCACCGAACTGCTGGTCGCGCATCTCGCCCGCGCCGAACGGAGCTGACGCGGAGGCCCGGCGGCCCGGGGGCCCTGGGACGCGGCAGCCCGATGACCTGGCGGCCGGGGGCTCAGCGCGCCGGCTCGACCTCCAGGTGCCGGCGCCGCCTCGGCCCCCTGTACATCAGGGCCTCCCAGCCGAGGCGCTCCAGCGCTGCCGCGCACCGCGTCAGCGCGGCCTCCTCGTCGAGCGACGCGCCGCTGCCGGCAGGACCGAGCCACTCCACCCGCGCCGTGCCGGTGCCGTCCCCCTCCCGTACGGCGTAGCCCGTCGCCGTGCGGGCGCCCGCGCCGTCCACGGCCGACGGCGCGATCCCCGCGGCCTCCAGCGCCAGCGCGACCGCGCGCACCGGACGAAGCCGCTCCCAGGAGGCGGGCACGGCCGCCGGATCGCCGGGGCCCGCGTGTGTCAGGCGCCGGATCTGGAGGAGCCCCTCATACGCCACCCGCACCTCGGCCGCACGGCCGCCGGGCACGGTTTCCGCCCGCGCGGGCCCGTAGCCGGTGGCGGCCTCGAAGCCGCCGTGTCCCTCACCGTCATCCGCCACACCGCATCAAAACATGCCCGGCCGCCCGCCGGACAGGACGGTCAGGACGGTCAGGATGGGAAGTCGCCGGCCGGCACCTCGCTCGTCGTCGCGTTGCCCAGCGGGGTGAGCCCGAGCGAGAACGTGAGGACGTCGTACTGCGTTCCCCCGGTCACGGACCTGGTGCTGAACTTCGCCCTGTCGTCGAACTTCTGGAACCGGCAGTCGCGCGTGAACGACTCCTTGCCCGCGCTCCAGTCGCTGTCGGTCGTGAAGTAGACGGTGTACGAGCCGTTCCTGACGCCTCGCACCGTCACCTTGTGGTTCTCGCGCACGTACACCATGAACGAGACGGACCTGCCCTTGCCGACGGAGATCACGGCGTCGCTGTCGGAGTCGTTGTCGATGGTGAGCCTGCCGAGGCCCGAGCGCCGCGAGTCCTTGATGAAGTGGCCGTTGGAGAGCCTGCGGTGCTGGGCCCTCGCCGTCCTCGGCAGGGTGAGCGGCGCCGTGTAGCCGAGCGTGGACAGCGCCTTCTGCGCGTCCCGCACCGACTGCAGGTACGTGCCCGTCCCCATCTCGACGCGCGGCGACGTGGCGCACCGGTCGCCCGTGCCGCGCGCGCTCCGCAGGCCGTCGCCCAGGTCGCGCAGCGCCTGGGCCAGCCGCGTGTTGCCCGCGACCGCGGCGTCCGGAGTGTCCGCAGACCCCACGGATTCCGCCGCCGTCGTCGAGGCTGCGGCCGCATCGCCGAGGGCGTGCGTCAGCGCGCTGTCCGTCTTCGCGCGGTCGACGGCGCGAAGCGACCTGTCCAGCGGACCGAGCGCGGCGGCGAGCGACGTGTCGTACTCGGCGGCCGACACCGTGGGCGTCGCACTCGCGGAAGACAGGGCGGCGGCAGGCGTCCTGGCCGGCAGCGCGCTGTCATGGTGCGAGCCGCCGCCGCACGCGGCGAGCGGCAGCGCGAGCGCGCAGGCTGCCCCCGCCGACACGAGCCCCCGGCAGCCGCTCCTGACATGCGGACGCGTCACGGTCATGACGGTGCCCCCCGATCCCCCGGCCTGCGCCCCCCCGGCGCCGGCTTCTCAGGCTTCTCCGGCCCGGCAGCGCTGTCAAGACACCCGAACGGGTACGGGCGGTCACCGGCGCCCGGCCCGTCCTGCTGGCGGTACGGTGCGCACGGCCGTACGGTTGAGGTGCGAACGACTACGCGACGTGACCGGAACAGGACGGGACGGGCGGACAGCACCATGGCGGAGAACGAAGGGCTCGCGGGACAGATGGCCATCTGCAGCCATCTGGCGGACGTCGAGCCGGTGACGGCGGACAGCGCGGACAGCTGCCCCGAGTGCGTCGCCGCCGGCGACACCTGGGTGCACCTGCGCGAATGCCAGAGCTGCGGCCACATCGGCTGCTGCGACTCCTCCGCGAACAAGCACGCCACGGCGCACTACGAGTCGACGGGCCACCCGCTGATCCGCAGCTACGAGCCCGGCGAGGGCTGGTGGTGGTGCTACGAGGACGGCGTCGCCTTCGAGGTCGAGGGCATGGGACCGGTCAGGCCGGGGTCACCGTGAACAGCGCGCCGTCCGGGTCACGCAGCGTCGCGTCGCGCTCCTGAGCGCCCTCGGTGGCCGGGCCCACGAGGCCGCCGCCCGCCGCCACCGCCGCAGCCACCGAAGCGCCGACCTCCGGCACCCGGAAGTAGACGTGCCAGCGCGGCCTGACCTGCGGATCCGCCGACGCGGGCACCGCGCCCTCGCTGATGCGCGCCACCATGTGCCCGTGCTGACGCAGTACCGCGTTCCCGTCCTCGTACGCGGGCGACAGGGCGCTGCGCGCGTCCCCCGACCAGCCGAGCACCTCGTCGTAGAAGCGGGTGGCGGCCGGCGCGTCCCGCGTGCGCAGCTCCAGCCACGCGGGCGCGGACCCCTGTCCCACGGTCCAGTCGGAGCGCACCGCGCCCTCCCAGATGCCGAACGCGGCACCGTCCGGGTCGGTGGCGAGCGCGGCGCGGCCGGTGTGGAACGCGAGTGGCCCGACGGCGACCGTCGCGCCGCGTTCCCTGATCCTGGCCGCCGCCGCGTCGACGTCCGCGACCGCGAAGTAGGGCGTCCAGGCGGCGGCGACCTGCAGTGACGAGGCGACGCCGCCGATGCCGGCGACCGGCGAGCCGTTCGTGAGCGCGACGCAGAAGTTGTCGCCGAGGCTCGTGTCCCGGTACGTCCAGCCCAGTACGTCGGAGTAGAACGCCTGGGCCGTGGACAGCTCACGGGACAGCAGCGTCACCCAGCACGGCGCCCCGGTCACCGTGTCAGAACCGGTCTTCTCATCCTGTGCCATGCGGTTGTCTCCACCCCGGTCGACGACGTCCCGAGCCCTGATTTTGCCAGTGCCCGTCGGGCCGGGGCGCACGGGGGAGGCGCCGCGACGATCACCGCAGCAGCAGTTCGACGCCGCCGAGCAGCGTCGCGGCGATCACGAGCCGTTCGAAGAGCCGCTGGTCGAGCCGGGCGGCGCAGCGCCGGCCGACGTACGCGCCGGGGAACACGAACGCGGCGAGGGAGAGGTCCAGCAGCAGCGAATGGCCGTCGATCAGGCCGAGACCCGCACTGAAAGGAAGCTTCGACACGTTGACGACGAGGAAGAACCACGCGGACGTGCCGAGGAAGCGCCACTTGTCGAACCCCGCGGAAAGCAGATACATCGACATGACGGGACCGCCCGCGTTGGCCACCATCGTCGTGAACCCGCCGAGCACCCCGTAGGACCGCGCCTTGGCGCGCCCGGCACCCGTGCCCGGCTCCCGATCGGCGCCCTGATCGTCGCCCTCCCGCCGCGCGGCCGCACGCCTGCGCCACATCGTGACGCAGGCCATCAGGATCAGGATGGCGCCGATCGAGACGGGCACCACCGCGTCGCCCGCCCACACCAGGAACCCGGTGCCGACCACGACGCCCGCGGCGACGGCGGGGAACAGCCGCAGCAGCGTGGGCCAGTGCGCGTGCCGCCGGTAGCTCGCCACGGCCACCAGGTCCCCGACGATCAGCAACGGCAGCAGCACACCCGTCGACGCACGCGCGGGCAGAACCGCCGCGAAGACGGCGAGCGACACGGTGTTGGCACCGCTGACGGCGGTCTTGGAGAACCCGACGAGCGCGGTGGCGGCGGCGAGCGCGGCGAACCCCCACAGTGACAGACCCATGACGCCCCCAGACGCTATACCCGCCGCCCGCCACCGGCCGAGCCGGTCAACAGCGACAAGACCCGCCCCAGCGCTCCCGCACGTTGGCCTCCGCGGCAGCAGCGGGGGGCTTCGGTCGTCGGCATGGTGCCGAGGCTACGGCCGGGGCCGGCCGTCGGTCGCGTCCTTTTTCTGCTCGGTGGCGGGCGCGCTGGGGACGAGGAAGAGCGCGGCCGCGCACGCCGCGAGGGTTGCCGCGAGGGCCAGGACGCCCGCTGCGGTCACCTGGAGCAGCAGCGCGCCCGCGGCCGCTCCGGCGAGCATCGTCACCACCGACGCGGCCTTGCGCAGCTGCGTGGCGCGCCCGCCCTCGCCGACCGCGGTGTTCGCCGCCCACCCGGCGAGCGACTGGGTGATGACGGTCGTGGTGACGTCACGCGACCCCATGAGCCGCACCAGCGAGGTCTGCGCGCCCAGGCAGACCGCGAGCGCCACGATGAGCACGGAGCGCCCGGGGCCGTTCATGCCCAGGACGTCCGTGGCGAGCAGCACCGCCAGCGTGGTGAACACCGCGGCCTCCGCCGCGAACACCGCCCCCGGCCGCCACCCGACCGCCTCGGCCGATCCCGCGATCCTGCCGCCCAGCAGCGCGCCGACCACGAACGCGGCCATCGCCACGAGCGGGTCGGCGACCGGCAGCCCCGTGCCGGGAGCCACCGAGAAGCCCAGGAGCAGCACGTTGCCCGTCATGTTGCCGACGAACACGCGCCCGAGCCCCAGGTAGCAGAAGGCGTCCACCAGCCCCGTGGCGAACGTGAGCATCAGCAGCCCGGGGACGGCCCACCGTGCCGCGACGGGGAGTCGCCCTGCCACATCGCCACCTGCCTTCCACCGGCCCCGACCGGCCGTGTCAGAGTTCTTCCAGCTCCCGGCGCGCACGAGGACGACGAGTGCCACGCCGATTCGAGCACGTCCGAACGCAGTCAAGGAGACAGCCGTGCGCCGTACACCCGGAGCGACACCCGACCGGATCCCCGCCAACTGGGCCGGGAACATCGTCTTCCACGCGGCGCGCCTGCGTACTCCCGCCACCGTCGACGAGCTCCGAGAGACCGTCGCGGCGAGCGGCTCCTTGCGCGTCCTCGGCAGCGGGCACTCCTTCAACACCATCGCGGACACCACGGGCGATCAGGTGTCCGTCGCCGCGCTGCCCGCGTGCGTCGACATCGATCCGGCGGCGCGCACGGCGACGGTCTCCGGCGGACTGCGGTTCGCCTCCTTCACCGGCGCGCTGCACAGGGCCGGGCTCGCCCTGCACAACCTCGGGTCGCTGCCGCACATCTCGCTCGCCGGCGCCTTCGCGACCGGCACCCACGGGTCCGGCGCGGGCAACGGCTCCCTCGCCACCGCCGTGCGCGCGGTGGAACTCGTCACGGCGGACGGCGCCCTGCGCACCTTCGAGCGCGGCGACGAGGACTTCCCCGGCACCGTCGTCGCCCTCGGCTCGCTCGGCGTCGTCACCCGCGCGACCCTCGACCTGGTGCCCGCGTTCGACGTCCGGCAGTGGGTGTACGAGGGGCTGCCGCACGCCGTGCTGGCCGAGCGCTTCGACGAGATACTCACGTCCGCCTACAGCGTCAGCGTGTTCACGCGCTGGCAGGGCGACGCGGCCGACCAGGTGTGGCTCAAGCAGCGCGTGGGCGACCCGGGGCCCGGCGCCGACGGCGCGGCGCCGCCCGTCTGGCACGGCGCGCGCCTCGCCGAAGCCCCGCGCCACCCCGTGCCCGGCGTGGACCCGGTCCACTGCACCGTCCAGGGCGGCGACGCCGGCCCCTGGCACGAGCGGCTGCCGCACTTCAGGGCCGAGTTCACCCCGAGCAAGGGCGACGAGCTGCAGAGCGAGTACTTCGTGTCCCGCGAGGACGGCCCCGCCGCCTTCGAGGCGCTGCGCGCGGTGGCCGACCGCATCGCGCCCGTACTCCTGGTGAGCGAGATCCGCACCGTCGCCGCCACCGACCTGTGGCTCGACCCCGCGCACGGCCGCGACTCGGTCGCGTTCCACTTCACCTGGGTCCAGGACATCGACGCGGTCACCCCGGTGCTCGACGCCATGGAGGAGGCGCTCGCCCCCTTCGCCGCGCGCCCGCACTGGGGGAAGGTCTTCCGCACCGGCGGCGACCGGCTGAGGGAGCTCTACCCGCGCTACGAGGACTTCCGGGCGCTGGCCGGCAGGCTCGACCCGGCCGGCACGTTCCGCAACGACTACACGCGCCGCCTCTTCGACGAGGGCCCGGCAGTGTGATTTTTCGTGCACGGGAAACGGTGGTCTTCGCGGGGCACGACTTCCTACGCTCGCCCTTATGCCCCGGCCCCTGTCGACCACGCACGCCCCCGTGCGGCGCCGCCGCCTGCTCGGCACGTCCGCGGCCGTCGCCCTGCTCCTGGCGGGGTGGACGGCCGCCGACGACGCCTTCGCGGCCTCACCCGCCCACGGCCGCGCCGCCGCCGCACCACCGGAAGGGTCCGTGCACGAGATCCCCATCACCCTGAGCAAGGACTCGTCCGCCTCGCTCTCCGTCGCGGCGCTCGACCTCACCGACGGCCGCAGGGCCGGGTACGGGACCGCGTCGGAACCCGTCCACGACACCGCGAGCATCGTCAAGGTCGACATACTCGCGGCGCTGCTCCTGCAGGCCCAGGACGCCGGCCGCCCGCTCACCGCGAAGCAGAAGAGCCTCGCCGGCGACATGATCAGGGCCAGTGACAACAAGGCCACCGACGCCCTGTGGGACACCATCGGCGGGACCTCGGGCCTCACCCGGGCCAACCACCGCATCGGTCTCGGCCACACCACGGCGGGGGCCGGCGGCCTGTGGGGGCTCACGCAGACCACATCACACGACCAGCTCACCCTGCTCTCCGCCGTCTACGGCGGCCACTCGCCGCTGAGCGCGTCCTCACGCACCTACGCGCGCACGCTGATGAGCCAGGTCGAGAAGGACCAGCGCTGGGGCGTGTCGGCCGCCGGCAGCGCCGAAGGGCTGAAGAACGGCTGGCTGCCGCGCAGCGCGACGAAGAAGTGGGACATCAACAGCATCGGACTCGTCACGGTGGGCGGGCACCGCGTGCTGCTCGCGGCCCTGTCGTCCGGCAACGCGGACATGCCCGCCGGGGTCTCCCTCGTGGAGAAGGGCGCGCGCGCCGCCGTCACCTCGCTGGGGCTGAGGGGCTGACAGGACCCGCCTCCCCGGGAGCCTCCCCGTAGCGGTTGCCGCCGCTGTTCCCGCGGAAGCAGAGCACGACGAGGAAGAAGAGCGTGCCGACCAGCGGAACCAGTGGCACTAGAAGCCACCACGCCGAGCGGTCCGTGTCGTGCAGCCTGCGCGTCAGCACCGCCAGTGTGGGCACGAGCACCGCGAGGCCGTAGGCGTCTTCCAGGTGCTCGGAGATCCCGGCCACCGAACCCGCGAAGCTCACCACGTACGCCACCACGAGACTGACGACCACGTAGACCCACAGCTCCGCGCGGCGCGCTCGCCCCGTGAACACGGAGTACTTCTTCAGGACTTCGATGTACCAGTACAGGGCTGCCCCCACGGTCGTACGGTCTTTCGGTGATCAGTGTTCCATACGGCCGGCGCGCCCGGCGGCGCCGCGGATGTGAGCCGAGCGGGTGGTGACTGCCGGGTACACGTTTCCGCGGCCGCGCGCGGGGGACCCGAAAGGGGCGAGGGCCGCACCACCCACGACGGAGGAATGAACGTGACCGAGGTACCGAGCATCTCCCTCAACAACGGTGTCGGCATCCCCCAACTGGGCTTCGGGGTGTTCCAGATCCCCCCGGAGGACACCCGTGCGGCGGTCCTGACCGCGCTCGAGACGGGCTACCGCCACATCGACACCGCGCAGATGTACGGCAACGAGCGGGAAGTCGGCCAGGCGGTCAGGGACTCCGGCCTCGACCGTACCGAGATCTTCGTGACCAGCAAGCTCGACAACGACGCGCACGAGCCCGAGGCGGCGCAGCGGGCGTTCCGGCGGACGCTGGAGACGCTCGACATCGGCCACGTCGACGCCTTCCTGATCCACTGGCCGCTGCCGAAGATCGGCGACTTCGTCGAGACGTGGCACGCCATGGAGGAGATGTACCGCTCGGGCGACGTGAACGTGATCGGCGTGTCGAACTTCCAGCCGCACCACCTGCGGCGCCTGCTGGACAACTCCACGATCGTGCCGGCGCTCAACCAGATCGAGATCCACCCCTACCTCACGCAGGACGAACTGCGCGCCTTCGACGCGGAGCACGAGATCGCCACGCAGGCGTGGTCGCCGATCGCCCAGGGCGCCGTGCTCGGCGACCCGGTGATCACCTCCATCGCCGAGCGGCTCGGCAAGACACCGGCGCAGGTGACGCTGCGGTGGCACATCGACAGGGGCGACATCGTCTTCCCGAAGTCGGTCACACCGGCGCGTGTGAAGGAGAACTTCGACCTGTTCGACTTCGCGCTCAGCGAGGACGACATCGCGCAGATCTCCGCACTCAACAGGAACGAGCGCAGGGGCTTCGACCCGGACACGTTCAACCCCTCGTCCTGACGGCCGCGCCCCCGCGCGCCGTCACACCACCATCCAGCCGAGCACCGGTGTCGACTGGAGATACACCAGCACGCACATGAACAGCAGGAACACCAGCGACCAGCCGATGACCCTGCGGAAGATGATGCCCTCCTTGCCCTGCATGCCCACGGCCGACGCCGCGATCGCCAGGTTCTGCGGAGAGATCATCTTGCCGAGCACACCGCCCGACGAGTTGGCCGCGGCCATCAGTGTCGGTGAGAGACCGGCCTGATGCGCGGCGGTGATCTGCAACGCGCCGAACAGCGAGTTCGAGGACGTGTCGGAGCCGGTCACCGCGACGCCGAACCACCCCAGGATCGGCGAGAGGAAGGCGAACAGGCCGCCCGCGCCCGCGACCCACACGCCGAGCGTGGTGGTCTGACCCGACTCGTTCATGATGAAGCCGAGGCCCAGCACCAGCATCACCGTCACGATGGCGAACTTCAGCTGGTTCAGGGTCCGTCCGTACGCCTTGAGCGCGCGGCCCGGGCCGACGCCGAGCAGCAGCAGGGTGACGAGACCGGATATCAGCAGCAGACTTCCCGCCGTCGACAGGTAGTTGAGCTTGAACGTCGTGCCCACCGCGTCACCGGCGGCGTTGGTTATGTGCAGGCCCGGCCAGTTGACGATCCGGGTCACCGACTCGATGCCGGTGCCGGACGTGTCGCCCACACCGGAAGGCGGCTTGCCCTGGATGGCCGGGACGCGTGTCGCCAGCACGAACACCACGATGATCACGAGGTAGGGCGCGTAGGCGCGGAACACCTCGAACGGTGAGTCGTGGACCGGCCGTACGGCGCCGTCCGCGGCACGCGGCGACTCCCCGGAGGCGGCGGCGCCGTCCTCGCGCTCTGCCTCCTGGTACGTCTCCTTCGGCTGCCACACCCTGGTCAGCAGCACCACCGAGAGCGCGGCGGCCAGCGACGCGATGATGTCGGCCAGTTGCACCGACCAGAAGTTCGAGGACAGGTACTGGAACACACCGAAGACCACACCGGCCACCACGGCCGGCAGCCAGGCCTGCCGCAGCCCCTTCCTGCGGTCCACGATCAGCACCAGCACGAGCGGCACGAACGCCGAGAGCACCGGCGTCTGGCGGCCCACCATCGCGCCCAGGTGGTCGACCGGCAGATTCGTCACCCCGGCGAGCGTGGTGATCGGCACGGCGATCGCACCGAACGCGACCGGCGCGGTGTTGGCGACCAGGGAGACGGTGGCGGCCTTGAGCGGCTTGAACCCCAGCGCGATCAGCATGACGGAGCTGATGGCGACCGGTGTGCCGAACCCGGCCAGCGCCTCCATCAGCGCGCCGAAGCAGAACGCGATGATGATCGCCTGTACCCGCTGGTCGTCGCTCACGGACGCGAACGACCTGCGCAGCACGTCGAAGTGGCCCGTCGCGACGGTCAAGTTGTATATCCAGATCGCGTTGATCACGATCCACATGATCGGGAAGAACCCGTTCGCGGCGCCCAGCGCGCCGCTGTTCAGGGCGTCCCCGATCGGCATCGAGTACGCGGCGACCGCGGTGACGACGGCCACCGCCGTGGCGATCAGCGAGGCGAGCCAGGCCCGCATGCGCAGGACGCCGAGCAGCACGAAAAGGACGAGGAGCGGAAGGATCGCGACCAGCGACGACCATCCGACCGAGTCCGCTATCGGGCTGTAGCCCTGTTGATAGTCGGCAAGCAGCATGTGCATCCCTTCTGGGACGGCGGTAAGACTGCGGGCCCCGGCGTTTAGGACGGCGGGGAGACTGCGGGTCCGGCGCCGGGACGCGCGGCCCGGGACGCCCCCGAGGCGGGCAGCGCGGTGCCGGGGCCGTCGAGGGCGCGCGCGAGGAGCCGGTCGACCGGGACGCCGCGGATCGACGCGTCGAGTACCTGGATCGTGTGTGCGACCGGCATGCGCTCGCCCATGGCGGCGAGCGTCGTCGCCACCTGCATCCAGCACCCCGGGTTCGCCGTCACCATCACCTCGGCGCCCGTGGCCAGTACGGCGTTGGCCTTGCGCTCGCCGAGCTCGCGGGCGGGGCCCGGGTGCAGCAGGTTGTAGGTGCCCGCGCTGCCGCAGCAGATCTCCGACTCGGCGAGTTCCCTCAGCTGAACGCCCGGCACGCCGCGCAGCAGCCGCCGCGGCTGCTCCCTCACCCGCTGGGCGTGCGCGAGGTGGCAGGCGTCCTGGTAGGCGACCTTCATCGGCAGCGGGTGGCGCTTCGCGACCGGCCCGAGTTCGTCGAGCAGTTCGGTGATGTCCCTGACCTTCGCCGCCATCGCCCGCGCACGCTCGGGCCAGCCGGGCTCGTCGCGCAGCAGGTGCGCGTACTCCTTGAGGTGGGATCCGCAGCCCGCCGCGTTCACGACGACCGTCTCCACCCGCGCCGCCTCGAACGTCTCGATCGCCTGCTTCGCGAACGTGAGCGCCTCGCTCTCGCGCCCGGCGTGCGCCGACAGCGCGCCGCAGCACCCCTGCCGCCGCGGCACGACGACATCGCACCCCTCGGCCGCGAGTACGCGCACCGTCGCCGCGTTCACGTCCGGGAAGAACGCGCCCTGCACGCAACCGGTCAGAAGGCCCACCGTGCGGCGGCGGGTGCCCCGCGCGGGGATGCGCGGCGGCAGCGCCTTCGTCCGTCCCAGCTTCGGCGCGAGCGACTCCATGGCGCGCAGCGGCTCGGGCAGCCGCCCGAGCACGCCCGACCGGGCGAGCAACCGTCCGAGTCCCGTGGCCTGGTAGGCGCGCAGCGGCCCGCGCAGCGCGCGCAGCCGGCGCGGGTAGGGGAACACCGAGTAGACCGCCGTGCGCAGCAGCCGCTCGGCGCGGGGTCGTTCGACCCGGCGCTCCAGCTGAGCCCGGGTCGCCTCGATCAGCTTGTCGTACTGCACGCCGGACGGGCAGGCCGTCACGCACGCCATGCAGCCCAGGCACTGGTCGAGATGGCGCACGCTGCCCGCGTCGAAGGCGTCGCCCTCAAGGCCGCCCTTCATGATGTCGATCCGGCCGCGCGGGCTGTCCATCTCCTCGCCCCACAGCACATAGGTGGGGCAGGTCGGCAGGCAGAACCCGCAGTGCACGCAGTCGCCGATCAACGCGGCGTCCGGCGGGTGCAGCCCGTCGAACGCGCCGTCGGGCGGACCACTGCCCGGCATCCCGAGGCCCACGGTCGCGGCCGCCGCGGTGGCGGAGACGGGGCCGCCCTGGCCGAGGGACGCGGGGGCACGCGCGCCGACGGCCTGCGCCGCCGCCCGGTCCGTGGCGCGCACGGCGCCGTCCCGCGACCCGGGGTCTTCCGCGCCGCCACCGGCCTGGCCGGGGCCTTCCGAGTCCTGTGCCATGGCCATTCAGAGCCCTCCGAGCAGGCGACCGGGCGACAGCCGCCGCGCCGGGTCGAACTGGTCCTTCACGCGTGTCATCAGGCCGAACGAGTCGGCCGTGGGCCCCCAGTGGTCCGCCGCGTCCCGCGGCTCGCGCGAGGCGACCAGCACGGCGGAGCCGTCGTACGGCGCGATCGCCGCCCGAAGCGCCGCCAGGTCCGTTTCCTCAGGCACCGCCGCGTATGCCACCCCGGTACACGCGGAGGCGGTGCCACAAGCGCCCCCGGGCAGCGCCGCCAGGATGTGCGGCAGCGCCGCGGGCGCGTAGGCGAGGCGCAGCACCAGCGGGCCCTCGGGCCGCCGGCCGAACCACGCGGGCGGCGCGGACGCGCGCTCACCACCGCCGAGCAGCCGGACCGCCTCGGCCGACTGGGCACGCACGGACGCCTCGATCGACTCGAACAGCAGCACGAGCTCCCGGGCCCCGTCGTGGAACCGCAGCTCCACGGCGGTCGGCGTGAGGGTCGAGCGCGCGACGAGCGCGGCGAGCCGGCCGGCCTGCGCGCCGTCCGCCACCGGCACGACCACGGCGCCCGTCGCCTTCGGCAGCGGGTGCAGCCGCCACACCGTGGACACCACGACGCCCAGCGCCCCGTGGGCGCCGGTGTAGAGCTTGCCGAGGTCGTACCCCGCCACGTTCTTGACGACCTTTCCGCCCGCACGGGCGTCCGTCCCGTCCGCGAGGACCACACGCACCCCGATGAGCAGGTCGCGCACCGTGCCGTAGCGCAGCCTGCGCGGCCCCGACGCGTTCGCGCCGACGATCCCGCCCAGCGTGGCGCCCTCCTCGGGCGGGTCGAGCGCCAGCATCTGGCCGTGCTCGGCCAGCCGGCGCTGCAACGCGTTGAGTGGGACACCCGCCTCCGCCACCGCGATCAGGTCGCCGGGGACGTGCTCCACGATCCGGTCGAGGCCCGACGTGCGCAGCAGCAGGTCGCAGGAGGACGGCGGCGCCGCCCAGCCCGTCTTCGTGCCCGCGCCGACCGGCACCACGCTGCCGCGCGTCGATCGCAGGACCTCGGCGACCTCGCCGGCCGTCGACGGCGCCACCACTTCGGCGGCCGCCACTCCCGCGACGGCGTCCCGGGCCCCGCCCGTCACCGGCGCCACGTCAGAACACCTCGCCGAGGGCGGGGTCGTGCGTGTCCGCGCCGGTGCGCACGCCCGGGCGTTCGCCGCACAGCCGGGGCGTCGGGAACAGCTTGCCCGGGTTGGCGAGCCCCGCCGGGTCGAAGGCGCACCGCACCAGTTGCATGGTGTCGAGGTCCGCGGACGTGAACTGCCGCGCCATCCTCGACTTCTTCTCCACACCGACACCGTGCTCGCCGGTGATCGAACCGCCGAGGTCGACGCAGAGGTCGAGGATCGCGAAGCCGAGCTCCTCGGCGACCTCGGCGGCCCCGGGCACCGTGTCGTCGAAGAGGATGAGCGGGTGGAGGTTGCCGTCGCCCGCGTGGAAGACGTTCGCGACGCGCACGTCCGCCGCGTCGGCGAGCCGTCCGATCTCGGTGAGCACCTCGGGCAGCCGGGTGCGCGGGATGACGCCGTCCTGCACGTAGTACGCGGGGCTGATCCGGCCGACGGCCGCGAACGCCGACTTGCGTCCGCGCCACATCAGGGCGCGCTCGGCGTCGTCCTCGGCGATCCGCGTCTCGAAGGCGCCGCGCGCGTCCGCGATGGTCTCGACCTGCCGGAACTGCTCGTCCACCTCGGCCAGCGGCCCGTCGAGTTCGATGACGAGCACGGCGACCGCGCCCTCGGGGTAGCCGCAGCTGACCGCGGCCTCGGCCGCCTCGATGGCGAGTGCGTCCATCATCTCGACGGCCGCGGGCAGGATCCCGGCGGCGATGATGTCGCTGACCGTCCCGGCGGCGTCGGCGACGGTGCGGAAACCCACCAGCATGGTGCGCACCGCCTCGGGCGCCTGGATCGTGCGCACCGTCACCCGCGTGGCGATGCCGAGCGTCCCCTCGCTGCCGACGAACGCGCCCAGCAGGTCGAGCCCGGGGTGCTCGGGCGCCGTGCCGCCGAGGTGCACCACCCCACCGTCCGGCAGGACGACCTCGGCGCCCGTCACGTGGTTCACGGTGAAGCCGTACTTCAGGCAGTGCGCGCCGCCCGCGTTCTCCGCGACGTTGCCGCCGATCGAGCAGACCTGCTGCGAGGACGGGTCGGGCGCGTACGCCTGCCCGTACGGCGCCGCCTCCCGCGTCACCCACAGGTTGATGACGCCCGGCTCCGCCTCGACGCGCGCGTTGTCCGGGTCGACGGACACGATGCGCCGCAGCCGCGAGAGCACGATCAGCACGCCGTCGGCGACGGGCATCGCGCCGCCTGACAGGCCCGTGCCGCTGCCGCGTGCCACGAACGGCACGCCGTCCGCCGCGCACATGCGCACCGTCTCCACGACGTCGTCGCGGTGTCCCGCGAGGACCACGACGGCGGGCCGCACCCGGAACGTGGCGAGGCCGTCGCACTCGTACGTCCGCAGCTGGGCGGGGTCGGTGAGCACCTTGTCGGCGCCGATGCGCCCGCGCAGCCGCTGGGCCAGCAGCAGCGCGCGCGGCGCCGCCTCCTCCGGCGCCGTGGCGCTCTCCCGAACCAGATGCCGACTCATCGCGTCTCCTCGTCCTGAGGCCTGCCCGTGGCTTCTTCGGGCGCCTCGGCCTGGCGTGGCCGCGGCGCCGCGAGGCCCACTGTCCTGCCGTCTCCTCCTCCGTGCCCGGCTCCGGTCGGCGTTTCGCGGGCGTGGCGCGACGGATCACCGCTTCGTCGTACACCCGGCGTGGAGCTACCGGATACCGGTATGGATCTATCGGATGCCGGAAGCCTGCTGCTCCGCGGGTGCTGTGTCAAGGTCGGTGCGGCACATGGTTTCCGGCTCAACCACATGGTGGGACGGACGCCTTGACCGCGCGGAAGGCGCCGCGCCGCCACCCGAGCGCGCGCCGCGCCGCCGCCGCATCCGTCACACGCGCCACATGCGCGAGGGGCCGGTGCCGGGGTGGTCCACACCCCGGCACCGGCCCCTCGGGCCCCTGAGGGATCAGCTGCTCGACCCGACGTCCTCCGCCTCCGCCTGCTCCGTGAGCCGATCCTCCTCGGCGTCCTCGCCGCCGTGCGAGGCGGCGTCGGCGCGCTGGTTGCGCTCGGCGTCCGCGAGCAGCGAGTGGCCCGTGGACAGTACGCCGATGGCCACCGCCACGGCCGCCGCGCCCAGGTAGAACGGCACGTGGACGTCGTAGTGCTCGGCCAGCTTGCCCGCGGCGAACGGCGCCAGACCGCCGCCGATGAACCGCACGAAGCCGTACGCGGCCGAGGCCGTCGGCCGCTCCACGGGGGAGACGGTCATGACGGCCTGGGTCGTGATCGTGTTGTTGATGCCGATGAAGGCGCCCGACACGATCACGGCCACGATCAGGCCCGTCTTGTGATCCGTGTACACCGCGATCGCCAGGATGTCGAGCGCGAACAGCGCCAGGTTGAGGTACAGGGCCTTCGCGATGCCCAGCTTCGCCTGCAGCCACGGCGCGCCGAACACCGCGAAGAACGCGACCAGCACGCCCCAGCCGGTGAAGACGTAGCCCAGCTGGTGTGTCCCGAGGTGCATGGGGAAGGGCGCGTAGCCGAGAACCGTGAAGAAGCCCCAGTTGTACAGCAGCGCCGTCAGACCCATCGTCAGCAGCCCGCGGTGGCGCAGCGCCTTCAGCGGCTCCACGATCGACTGCTTGCGTTGCGGCTTCGGCGTGGGCGCCACCAGTACGACCGTCGCGACCAGTGCGATCGCCATCAGCACCGCGACGCCGAAGAACGGCCCGCGCCAGCTGATCCCGCCCAACTCGCCACCGAGCAGCGGCCCGATGGCGATGCCTATGCCGAGCGCCGTCTCGTACAGGATGATCGCGCCGGCGAAGCCGCCGCTGGCGGAGCCGACGATGACCGCGAGCGAGGTCGCGATGAACAGCGCGTTGCCGAGCCCCCAGCCGGCGCGGAAGCCGACGATCCCGCCGATGCTGCCTGACGCCCCGGCGAGCGCGCTGAAGACCACGATGATCGCCAGCCCGGCGACCAGCGTGCGCTTGGCGCCGATCCGGCTGGAGACGAAGCCGGTGAAGAGCATCGCGACGGCGGTGACCACGAGGTAGCTGGTGAACAGCAGGGTGACCTGGCTCGGCGACGCCTTCAGGCCGCTGGCCAGCGCGGGCAGGATCGGGTCCACGAGGCCGATGCCCATGAACGAGATGACGCAGGCGAAGGCCACGGCCCAGACGGCCTTCGGCTGGCGGAACGGGCTCACAGCGCCGGGTTGTGACGACACGTGCAGCTCCAGACAGGGGACGGGGGACGGGTGGGTCGCGGAACGCTCCGTTCGGGGGACCGTCAGCCTGGCGGCGCGCCCACGGGCCCGTCGGTGTCGGCGGCGTGTTCCGCGAGATGGCGCAGCGCGGGCATGCCGAGCCGCGCCGCCTCGGTGAGTGCGGCGCCGTCCTCGGGGGAGAGGGTGCGCAGCAGGGCCTTGAGCCGGCGCGCGCGGGTGCGGCGCCGCTCGTCGAGTAGCGCGCGCCCCGCGTCGGTGATCGACACCAGGACGACGCGTCCGTCGTCCGGGTCGCCGACCCTGCTGACCAGGCCCTGGCGTTCGAGGCGCTGCACCAGCTGGGTCATGGACGGCTGCGACGCGCCTTCCTCGGCGGCCAGCACGGTCAGCCGCGCGGGACCCGTGCGGGACAGCCTGCTGAGCGTGGTCGCCGCGCTGAAGCTGATGTCGCGTGCCGTCAGGTACCGGATGGTCAGCAGCGCGGCCGCCTCGACGAAGTCGGCCACGTCGCCCTGATGGTCCTGAGGGTGGTTCTCCTCACTCACCCTTAAGGTGTATCACGCACCTATGTAACTGGCCAGGCCCGCGAGCAGGCGGTCCACGTCCTGAGTGTCGTTGTACGGGGCGATGCCGACGCGCAGTCCGCCCGTGTCCCCGAGGCCGAGCCTGCGCGAGGCCTCCAGCGCGTAGAAGGACGAGGCGGGCGCGGCGACGTCCCGCTCGGCGAGGAAGCGGTACGCGCCGGCCGCGTCGCGTCCCTCGAACGTCACGAGCAGCGTGGGCGTGCGGTCCTTCGCCCGCGAGTGCACGGTCAGGCCGGGCAGGGCGGCGAGGCCCGACTCGATGCGTGCGCGCAGCGCGTTCTCGTGACCCTCCAGCGCGGCGAAGGCCCCGGCGAGGCGCTGCCGCCGCGTCCCCTCCGTCTCGCCGGCGAGCCCGGAGAGGAAGTCCACGGCGGCCTCCGCGCCCGCCAGCAGCTCGTACGGCAGCGTGCCGAGCTCGAACCGCTCGGGCACCGCGTCCGACGACGGCAGCAGCTTGTCGGGCCGCAGCCCCTCCAGGAACGCGGGGTCGGCCGCCAGCACGCCCAGGTGCGGGCCGAGGAGCTTGTACGTGGAGCAGACGTAGGTGTCCGCGCCGAGCGTCGCCAGGTCGACCGGCGCGTGCGCCGTGTGGTGGACGCCGTCCACGTGCAGCAGGGCGCCCGCCGCGTGGACCACCTCGGCGATCGCGGTGACGGGCGGCCGGGTCCCGATCAGGTTGGACGCCGCGGTCACGGCCACGAGACGCGTCCGGTCGCTGAGCACCGCCTCGATGTCCGCGACCGTCAGCTCGCCGGTCTCCGGATCGAAGTCCGCGTGCCGGACGGTCGCGCCCACCGCGGCCGCGGCCTGCACCCACGGCCTGATGTTCGCGTCGTGGTCGAGACGGGTGACGACCACCTCGTCGCCCGGCGCCCAGCCGCGCGAAAGAGTGCGCGCCAGGTCGTAGGTCAGCTGCGTCGCGGACCGCCCGAACGCGACCCCGCCGGGCGCGACGCCCAGCAGGTCGCCGAGCGCGGCTCTGGCGCCGGTGACGACACGGTCGGCGTTCACCTCGCCGGCCGTCAGCCGCCCGCGGTTGGACAGCGGCGCGGACATGGCCGCGGCGACGGCGTCGATGACGGGCCGGGGCGTCTGCGTGCCCCCTGGGCCGTCGAAGAAGGCGACGCCGCTGTCGAGGGCGGGGAAGAGGGCGCGTATGGAGGCGATGTCGTAGCTCACGGGCCCACGGTAGATCGGACCCGGCCGTGCGCGCGCCGCGGCCCCTGCGCCAGGGAGCGCGTCGTCGCACGTCACGGGCTGTCAGCGCACGCCGTGCGGCCTGAACTGGATGCTGATGCGGGGGCCCACGGGACGTGCCGTCTTGAGGATGGCGTGCTCCCACGTGCGCTGGCACGAGCCGCCCATCACCACCAGGTCGCCGTGGCCGAGCGGGACGCGCCGTGCGCTGCCTCCGCCGCGCGGCCGCAGGGCCAGCTCGCGCGGCTGCCCCACCGAGACGATCGCCACCATGGTGTCCTCGCGCGACCCCCGTCCGACGCGGTCGCCGTGCCAGGCGACGCTGTCGCGGCCGTCCCGGTAGAAGCAGAGCCCGGCGGTGGTGAACGGCTCCCGTAGCTCGCCGGCGTAGTGCGCGGTGAGCGCGTCCCGCGCCTCGGCCAGCACGGGATGCGGCAGCGGCGCGCCCGCGCGGTAGAAGCACAGCAGCCGGGGCACGGCGACCTCGCGCTCGTACATCCGGCGCCGCTCGGCCTGCCACGGCACGTCGGCGGCAAGCGTGCCGAAGACCGTGTCGGCGCCGGTCAGCCAGGCGGGCAGGAGGTCGATCCAGGCCCCGTCGCCCAGCACCGTCCGCCGTGCACCGGCGAGCGGCCCGAGCCCGGGCGCCGCGGCCTGGTCGAACAGCGAACCCTGGAGTGGAACGGACATGGAGCCAGCGTAACGCGAAAACCGAACACATGTGCCAATCTGGCTCTCCGTGGCGCGCGTCACACACGCCCGTGCGACCTGCGGCTCCGCGAGTGGAACGTGCCTCATCTGCGCGTCCGCGGGAGGAGATCCGCGCCGACGGGGGAAGGTGGGTGCCATGAAGAACCTGGGTCTGCCCGAACACATCCGGGCCTGTCTGTTCGACCTCGACGGTGTCATCACCAAGACCGCCGTCGTGCACGCCGCCGCGTGGAAGGAGATGTTCGACGAGTTCCTGCGACGACGGGACGGCGCGGACTTCCGCCCGTTCACCCCGGACGACTACGACCGGTACGTGGACGGCCTGCCCCGCGCCGACGGGGTGCGCTCCTTCCTCGCATCGCGCGGCATCGAACTGCCTGACGGCGAGGACGGCGACCCGGAGGACAAGGACACCGTCCACGGGCTCGGCAACCGCAAGAACACCCTCGTGCTGGCGAAGATCCGCACCGACGGCGTGGAACCGTACGAGGGGACCCTGCGCTACGTGCGGGACGCGCGCGAGCGCGGCCTGCGCACCGCCGTCGTCTCCTCCAGCGCGAACTGCCGGGACATCCTGCGTTCCGTGCACGCGGAGGACCTGTTCGAGGTACGCATCGACGGCGTGGTGGCGGCCGAGCGGCGGCTGCCCGGCAAGCCGCGCCCCGACACGTTCCTCGCCGCCGCGCACGACCTCGGCGTCGACCCGTCGGACAGCGCCGTGTTCGAGGACGCGCTCGCGGGCATGGACGCCGGCAGGTCGGGCCACTTCGGCTACGTCGTCGGCCTCGACCGGGTGGGGCAGTCGGACGCGCTGCGCGCCCACGGCGCCGATATCGTGGTGAAGGACCTCGCCGACCTGGGGACGGACGCATGATCAAGCACTCCAACTACACCGTCGAGCCGTGGGTCCTGCGGGAGTGCGGCATCAACCTCGACGTCCTGCCGCAGAGCGAGTCCGTCTTCGCCCTCTCCAACGGGCACGTGGGCTGGCGGGGCAACCTCGACGAGGGCGAGCCGCACGGTCTGCCCGGCTCGTACCTCAACGGCGTCCACGAACTGCACCCGCTGCCCTACGCGGAGGCGGGCTACGGCTACCCCGAGTCGGGGCAGACGGTCATCAACGTCACCAACGGCAAGATCATCCGGCTGCTCGTGGACGACGAGCCCTTCGACCTGCGCTACGGCACCGTCCGCTCGCACGAGCGCGTACTCGACTTCAGGACCGGGCTGCTGCACAGGACGTGCGAGTGGGTCTCGCCCGCGGGCTGCACCGTGAAGGTCCGCTCCACCCGCCTCGTCTCCTTCACCCAGCGCGCCATCGCCGCCGTGCGGTTCGAGGTCGAGGCCGTCGACAGTGACGTGCGCCTCGTCGTGCAGTCCGAACTGATGGCCAACGAGCAGCTGCCGCGCTCCGACGGCGACCCGCGCGCCGCGGTCGCGCTGGAGTCGCCGCTGGTCTCCGAGGAGCACTTCGCCGCCGACGCCAGGCTCAGGCTCGTCCACACCACCGCGCGCAGCGGGCTGCGGGTCGCCGTGGCCGCCGACCACGTCGTCACCGGCCCCGATTCGACGCGCACGAGCAGCGAGAGCGGCGCCGATGTCGGACGCGTGACATGCACGGCCCAGCTCAAGCCCGGCGAGGTGCTGCGGCTGGAGAAGACGGTCTCCTACGGCTGGTCGTCCACCCGTTCACTGCCGGGCGTGCGCGACCAGGTGGACGCGGCCCTCGCGCAGGCCATGTCCACCGGATGGGACGGCCTCGTCGGGGAACAGCGCCAGTACCTCGACGACTTCTGGTCCAGGGCCGACGTGGAGCTGGACGGCGACGAGGAAGTGCAGCAGGCCGTGCGCTTCGCGCTCTTCCACGTCCTGCAGGCGGGCGCGCGTGCGGAGCAGCGCGCCATCCCCGCGAAGGGCCTGACCGGGTCGGGCTACGACGGGCACAGCTTCTGGGACACCGAGACCTTCGTCCTGCCGCTGCTGACGTACACGTCGCCGAACGCCGTCGAGGAGGCCCTGCGCTGGCGGCACAGCACGCTGCCCGCGGCCCAGGACCGTGCCGAGCAACTCGGCCTTGAGGGCGCCGCGTTCCCCTGGCGCACCATCGAGGGGTCCGAGTGCTCCGCGTACTGGCCGGCCGGCACGGCCGCCTTCCACGTCAACGCGGACATCGCCGACGCCGCCGTCCGCTACGTCACGGCGACCGGCGACGAGGGGTTCGAACGCGAGATCGCCGTCGAACTCCTCGTCGAGACCGCGCGGTTGTGGCGCTCGCTCGGCCATCACGACCACCACGGCGTCTTCCACATCGACGGGGTCACGGGCCCCGACGAGTACAGCGCCGCGATGGACGACAACACGTACACGAACCTGATGGCCCGCGCGAACCTCAGGCACGCGGCCGACGCAGTGGAGCGCCACCCGCGCAAGGCGGCGGAGCTCGGCGTCGACGACGAGGAGAGCGCCGCGTGGCGCGACGCCGCCGACGCCATGCACAAGCCGTACAACAGCGAGTTGCGCGTGCACGAGCAGCACGCGGGCTTCACCGGGCACCAGCTGTGGGACTTCGCGGGCACGCGCGCCGACCAGTACCCGCTGCTGCTGCACTTCCCGTACTTCGACCTCTACCGCAAGCAGGTCGTCAAGCAGGCCGACCTGGTGCTGGCGATGTACCTGCGCGGCGAGGAGTTCGACGCGGACCACAAGGCGCGCAACTTCGCCTACTACGAGCCCCTGACGGTCCGTGACTCGTCGCTGTCCGCGTGCGTCCAGTCCGTGGTGGCCGCCGAGGTCGGCCACCTCAGGCTCGCCTACGACTACCTGGTCGAGGCGGCCCTCCTGGATCTGGAGGACACGGAGAACAACACCAGGGACGGCGTGCACATCGCGTCGCTCGCCGGCACCTGGATGGCCCTGGTGGCGGGGTTCGGCGGCATGCGCCACCGCGGTGACGACCTGGAGTTCACCCCGAAGCTCCCCGAGCGGCTGCGCCGGCTCGCGTTCAAGCTGCACATCTTCGGGCGCAGGCTGGCAGTGGAGATCAGGACGTCGTCGGTCACGTACACGCTCCTGGAGGGCGACCCGCTGCCGCTCAAGCACTGCGGGGAGCAGATCACCGTGACCGCCGGGGCCCCGGTGGAGCGCAAGCTGCCCGTGTGGTCCGTGCACCCGGCTCCCGCCCAGCCGCCGGGCCGCGCGCCCTCGCACGACCACCAGCAGCCCTTCGACCGCGACGGCGCCTGAGCACGGCGCCTGCGCACGCGTCCGCGTGGGAGCGCGTTTCGCGTGGGTGCGGGCGGCCCGGTGGTTGCCGGGCCGCCCGCACCGGCGTCAGTGCGGGTGTCGGTGCCAGGCGTCAGCGCGCGAGCGCCGCGCAGTTCGTCTGGTTCTTGCCCGCGACCGCGCCCGCGATCTCGCCGCGCCAGCTGACGCACTGGCCCGGCGCGTAGAGGTACACGGGACCCGCGTACGTGGTGTAGTCGCCCGAGTCGACGACGTCACGCGTGTGCGTGCCGACGCCGATGGACGCCGTCATGTGGACCGCGGCGCCCGGCCTGCTGCGCACGGTGACGACGCAGTTCTTCTTGGTCTTCGAGCTGTAGGTGAGGTAGACGGTGCCCGCGGTCCCGATGGGCGCGGAGTTGACCACGCCGTACCCGGAGCCGCATGCGTTGTTGTAGGCGACGGCCGGGGTCTTCGCGCCGGTGGTGACCGCCGCCGCGGCCGGTACCGCGTGCGATGCGGCGGAGGCGGATGCCGCGGGGGCGGCGCCCGAGGATGGAGCGGCCCCGGCGGCAGGCGCGAGGACCACGCCCGCACATGCCAGACCCGCGAGAGCGACTCCGGCCACGGCACCACGCTGAGTGAACTTCATCGTTGTTCCCCCTGCTCTTGGCAGAAGCGGCGTCGGTCAACGCCACACAACGTCAGACCGCCGATCACCGGGGGGAGTTGTACGGGCGCAGGCCTGTTACAGACCCGGGACGATCCGTGACGGCTCAGCCGCCCGCGCCGTCCGGACGCGGGCGGTGCATCAGGACGCGCGCGGCGCTCACCCGGTACCGGCCGTCCCGCACGGCCCTGCCGTTCAGGCGCAGCACGCGCAGTGGCTGCCGCTGCCAGCCGACGGTCTCCACACTCGCCCTGCGCCGCAGCCCGAACAGGCGCAGCTCCTCCATCAGATGGACGCCCGCGACGTCCATGAAGGGCACGTCGCGCATGTCGAGCGTCACGTCGCGCGTGCCGGCCGGCATCTCGGCGAGAGCGCGGCAGAGCAGCGGGAGCGCGCCGAAGTCGAGATCGCCGTGCGGTGACAGTACGACGGCACGGGCATGGCGCGCGGAGGTGAACGTCATCGTGGACATGCCGCGTCCCCCTCTCCGGGTGCGGCCACACCTGCCTGATGGCCTCGGGCCCGCCGGCCTGGAGGGCCGGGCAGGCGCCCGGCCCCCACCGTCTCACCGAACGCCCGGCTTGAACAGAGCCGCGGCGGCCGGGTTGCGAGCGGGACGTCGCGTCAGGCGCCGTCGCCCGCCAGCGCCAGCTCCTCGTCCGCCACGGCCTCCCGGTGGCGCCGCTCGTCCTCCTTGGCCCGGCGCGGGCTCCAGCGTCCCGCCATGACGAAGACGAACGGGACGAACACGACCTGGCCGCCCACCGTCACCCACCACCACGTCTGCCACTGGCCGGGACCCTGCCGGCTCGCCCTGGCGACCTCGGGACCGTACCGGCGCAGTACGTCGAGCTGCGGCTGCGCCTTCTGCACCAGAGCGAGGCCCGAGGGGCCCACCTCGCGCGCCGCCCGCGCCGCCAGCTCCCGTGGCGCCTTGCCCGCCGGGTACTTCGCGAGCCGCGCGAACAGGTCCGGGTGCGCGTTCACCACCGCGAGCGCCGGGCCCGCCTCGCGCTGCGCGGCCGCGACCGCCTCGCCGTGCTCCACGAGCGGTGACGCGGAGGTGACCACCAGCGGCAGCACGGCGCTCGACGCGGCCACCACGATCCGCAGCGTCCACCCCCACACCGCGAGGCCGGCCGCCGTCGCCGCGGGGTTGCGCCTCTCCACCGTCTCGGTGAAGCTCGCCATCCACGGCGCGTAGGCCACGCCCGAGAAGACACCGATCGCCACGAACAGCCACGCGAAGGTCGAGTAGCTCGCCTCGTGGTGCGTGGCGAGGACCGCGAAGTACGACGTCGCCGCGATCGAGCCGGCCGCGCCCACCAGCATGAACGGCTTGCGCACCCGCAGCCTGTCCGACAGCAGCCCGACCACCACGAGGGCGATCGCGTTGGCACCCCAGTACCAGTTGGCGAGCGCGTTCGTCCGCTGCTGGCTGTAGCCGAAGTTGGCGGAGAAGTACACCACGAAGTTGCCCACCGCGGCGAAGTACAGCAGCAGGAACACACTGATGGCGACGGCGGAACCCACCACGTCGAGGTGGAGCATCTGCCGCCACGGCGACCCGTCGCCGGTGGCCGCCGCACCCGCCCCGCGCCGGGCCCGTGCCTCCACCAGCGCACGGTCACGCAGGCTGACCATCACCTGGCCGCGCAGCCCCGGGGACAGCTCACGCAGCGCGAACAGCGCGACGGCGAACACGACGAGCCCGGCGACGCCCGAGTACCGCAACTCGTCCTGCCACGACGAGGAGTCGAGCGTGGTGCTGGTGACGACGGTGACCACCAGCGAGCCGAGCACCGGCCCCATCGTCCAGTAGCCCATCGCCGTCGCCCGGCCCAGCTGGGGCGAGAAGTCCCGTATCAGCGCCGGCGTCGCGACGAGCACGATCCCCTCCACGAGACCCACCAGGCAGAACACCACCGTGTAGAGCGTCTTGTCCGGCGCGGCGGGCAGCGCGAACACCAGCAGCAGACCCGCCACCAGCAGCCCGTAGACCACCAGGTTCGCGCGGCCCCACCGGTCGGCGAGCCCGGCGACGAGCGAGGTGAACGCGCCGACGAGGTTGCCCAGCACGGACACCCAGACGAAGTACGTGTAGCTCATGCCGTAGTGGGTGATGATCGACGTCGCCACCGCGTACTGCACGTAGAGCATGTAGTAGAGCACGACCGTCGTCACCACGACGATCGCCAGGTTGGCGTACCGCCGGGGCGGCGCCGGATAGTGCGGCAACTCCCGGTACCACAGCCGGGAGGCGACGCCGGGACTGCCAGGACGGGTGGGCATGGGGGCCTCCTCCGCATGCCGGAGCACGCCGTGCGGGCGCACCCCGCGCCCGCGCCCGCTCCGAGGTGGGGGAGAGGCTAGTACCGACCGGTCGGTACGGCCTAGATGCGTGCAGCGGTCAATTCCGGCGGGGTCGCGTCCGAGGCCCCGGACGGCCGACTGCCTCAGGCGTCCTGGGAGTTCACGTCACGCGCCGCGCGATGGCCAGGGCGCAGTCCCGCGCCTCCGTACGGGTCGTGTCCACCTCCATGTCGTAGCGCACGCCCCGGTGCACCACACCGGCCTGCGCGGCGGCCATGCCGGCGACCCGGTCGCCGCGCGCGGTCTCCCGGCCCGCCGCCACCCGGGCGTCGCACCTGACCCCCACCCACAGCACCCGCAGCCCGCCGAGCCGCGCCACCCACCGCTCCTGCGACGCGGCGCCGCCGAGGAACACCTCGTCCACCACCACCCGCGCACCGGCCCGCGCCATGGCCGCGACCCCCTCGATCCACGCCGCCTCCACCTCGCGGAAGCCGGCGCCCGCGCGCACCTCGCCCGACGGCTCGAACGTCAGGCCGTCCTCGGCGTCGCGCAGCGCGGCCGGCAGCGCGTCGACCAGTGTGTCGACGCTGAGCGACAGCCACGGCTCAGGGAGCAGGACGTGCTGCAGGCACCGGGCAATTCCGGACTTCCCCGCACTGGAACCACCGTTGAGCACGATCACCTGGAAGGACACACGGGCCAACCTAGCCCCGGCGCCCCCGCGGGTCACCGGGATTTCAGCGGGCGCCTTCTGCTCGCCGCCGGTGCTCGCCGCGCAGCACCCGGGCCGGCGCCTCGTCGTCGTAGGCCCCGCACCCCGTCGCCGACCACAGCGACATCTGCTGCGGCAGGGCGTAGTACGGCACGAACACCTTCGCGCTGCGGTGCTTGGACACCTTGACGGTGAACAGCGCGGGCAGCACGTCGGGGGCCTGGTCCGCGAGGATCGCGAGCCGGCACGAGGAGCAGGCGGGCCGCCGGTCGGCGGCAGCCTCGCGCGGCGAGACACGTACGCGCCCGCCGCCCTTCGCGCCCTTGCCGCCCTTACCGCGCTTTCCGTGCGTCGCCCGGTCGGTGGGCAGCTCGGCGCGTCCGTGCAGCGGGTTGTAGAAGCAGCGCACCACCCTCTTCGGCGGACGCCTGCCCTCGTGGCGTGCGTGCGCGGCGGCGAACAGCTCCGCCGCGCGGTCGGCGAGCACCACGGACGCCGTGAGGTCCGGCAGGTCCACCGCCTCGTCGAGGATCTTGCCCGCCGCCTGGAACGCCTCGAGCGCCGCGTCGTACTCCCGCCGCACGGCGGACTCCGCCCCGCCGGGGAGCTCGAGGCGTGCGTCCGACAGCAGATCGCCCACGTCGGCCAGGCGCGCCCGCGCCAGCGACGTGAGCCGATCCCGCAGCACCTCCCACTCCCGCAGGACGCGCTGCTCGTCCTCCCTGCCGATCGGCCGGGTGCCCGCGCGCCCGCCGCCGTGCGCCGCGTCGTAGGCCGCCGCCACGGAACCGACCACGGCCGCCCGCCGCCACAGCCGCGGGAACGCGGGCAGGAACCGCCGCCGCCCGGCCGCGGAGTCCGCGCCGGAGCCCGTCACCGGCTCATCCCGGCGGCGGACGGGGCGGGTACGCGGGCGATCACAGTCATCGAAACGTGGATCTTACCAAGAACGGGCCGTCCGGCGGCCGTTCACGCAGCGGACGCGCGTCAGGCCGTGCCCGTTCACGCAGCGGAAGCGAGAGCGGCGAAACGGGCGGCGACCTGCCGCCAGACCGCGCTCTCGGCCGCCTCGTTGCGTACCGCCGCCGCGTGCAGCTCCGCGCGGTCCCTCCCGTACCTGCCGAGCCGCTCCGTGCTCCACCCCTGGATCCGGTCGGCCTCGGCCTCCGGGTGGAACTGCACGCCCCACGCGCGGGATCCGAGGCGGAACGCCTGGTAGGGGCAGTGCTCGCTGAGCGCGAGCCAGCGCGCGCCCGGCGGCAGCTCGGTGATCCGGTCGACATGGTTCTCGATGGCGCTCGGGCGCGCGGGCAGCCCCGCGAACAGCGGGTCGTCCGCGGCCTCGGGCCGCAGCGTGAGCGGTGTGCTGCCGAACTCCGGCTCCCCGTACTCGCCGCGCACGGCGCCCCCGGCTACCTGGGCCAGCATCTGGCCGCCCAGGCAGATCCCGAACAGCGGGATGTCACGGTCCAGCGCCTCGCGCACCAGCGCGCGCGTCGGCGCGAGCCACGGCGCGCGGGCGTCGTCGTCCGGCAGGTAGCCACCGCCGAGCACGATCAGCGCCTGGTGGTCGAGCGAGGCGGGGAGCGGGTCGCCCTCGTACGCGGCGACGACGTCGAGCGCGAGGCCGCCCTCCGCAAGCCAGCCGGCCCACCGTCCCGGCCCGCTCCCCGGGCCGTGCTGCACAACCAGTGCCTTCGCCATCGCCGTGACCTCGCCTTTCCGCGTGAATTGCCGCGCCGGTCACCCTATCCGCGAGGGCGCGGCACGCCGCGCGCGGGCCGGTCTCACTCGTACGCGCCGAAGGCCTTCGTGAACTCCAGCGGCTGCTGCGTGAGCGAACTGCACGTCGGGTCCGCGGAGTTCTTCGCGCCGCCCGCGCACTGCTTGTCGCGGGCCGCTGACCACATCGACAGCCAGGCGAGCTTCTTCGACCGCGCGAAGTCCACCAGCTTCGACGCGTCGGCGACGGTGAACTTCTCGGAGCTCACGTCGTTCACCCCGATCATCGGCGTGACCGCGACGGTTTTCCACGCGGCGGCGTCGGACAGGCCGAGTACGCCCTTGATCTGCGCCTGCGTCGCCGTCGCCGCCTGGATCGCGTACTGGCCCATGTCGCCGCCGTAGGACGCCCCGTAGTCCATCGCCATCACGTTGACAGCGCCGATCTTCACGCCGTTCTTGTGCGCGTCCGACACGAGGTCGACGCCGGCCTGGGTCAGCCCCTCGGGCATGACCGGCAGCGTGAACGACACGTCGAGCCCCGGGTGCGACATCTGCAGCGCGGCGATGGCCTGCGACCGCCGCGTGCCGGCCGCCGTGTCGGGCAGCGCGGCGCCCTCCACGTCGAAGTCCACCTTGGTCAGCCTGTACTGGTCGATGACCTTCCCGTACGCCGCCGCGAGGTCGGAGGCGGACGAGCAGGCGCTCGCGAGTTCGGTGCCCGAGGCACCACCGAACGAGACGCGCACGTCACCGCCCTTGGCGCGCAGGGCGTCGATCTGCCCGGGCGTGCCGTCCGAGCCGATGGCGCTCACGCCGCCCCACTTGGGCACGCAGCCGCCGCCCGAGGTGACGAACGCCAGGTTGAACGTGGTGACGCCCGTCTTCGACGCGGTGTCCAGCAGGTTGTACGACGGGTAGAGCGAGGTGTCCACATAGGGGGAGAACCCGCCGCCCGACGCGGCCGGGCCGGTCGGGGCGGTCGGCGTCCCGGTGGTCGGCTCCTTGGTGGGACGGCCGCTGGGCTCCGGGGCCGCGCCGCCGCCGGCGGAGCACTCGGCGGAGTCGAGCAGGCACGACGTCGGGTCGGCCGCCTTGCCCGGCGACGATGTCACGAAGCCGACGGTGACGGACGCGCCGGGCGCGATGTCCCCGTTCCAGCTCGCCGGCTTCACCGTCACGTGCCGCCCGTCGACGGTGTGCGTGCCGTTCCACAGCGAACTGAGCGTGGTCCCCGCCGGCAGGTCGAACTCGAGCGTCCAACCGGACAGCGTCCTGTCCGTCGAGTTGGTCACGACGTACCGGCCGGCGTAGCCGCCCGACCAGGAAGAGGTCCTGGAGTAGGCGGCGCCCGCCGTGGCGGCCTGCGCGCTGCCGGCGACCGCGAACCCGGCGCCGCCTATGACGCCCGCCGCGACCACGGCCCCGATCACCTTGGTCCTCGTGGTCACCGTGCGGCGGTGTGTGCTGTTGCCCATCGTGTGTCTGCCTCTGCGTAGCCGGGATTGGTGGGGAGCAAGGAGGCCTTGCGCTCCAGGACGCTAGCCCGGCCGGCAGCCGCGAAATCCGCTTATCGGGCAGAGGTGCGTGTTCTTAGGGCGCGCTTAAGGCACGCATCGGCGACGGTTAAAGATCAGCGGCACCCGGCCCCGCCGGCGTCGCGGTAACGGGGCGCGAGCGAGGCGCCCGCGGCGGTGCGGATGTCCCGCTCGGCGTCCGCCAGCCCGTCGATCGCTTCCGCCGCGTCGAGCCCCGGCACGCACACCGTCTCGCCGGAACGCAGCGCGGCGAGCGACGCCGTGACCACATCCGCCGGGTCCATCCCGCCCGAGTCGTGGACGCGCGGCGCATCACCCGGCACCGGCTCCTCGCCACGCGTGAGGTGGAACTCCGTGGCGGTCAGGCCGGGGCACAGCAACTGGACGCGTACCGGGGTGCCGGCCAGTTCGGCCGCGAGCGTGCGGGTGAACGTGACGACGAACCCCTTCGTCCCGCCGTACACCGTGCGCTGCGGCAGCCCGCCCGGGGAGGGCGGCAGGCTCCCCGCGAACGCCAGCAGCGAGGCCACGTTCACGAGGGCGCCGGAGCCCCGCTCCAGCATCCCGGGCAGAGCCGCCCGGCTCAGCCGCATCACCGCCGTCACGTTCAGCGCCACGACCTTCGTCAGCAGCGCGGGGTCGGCCTCGGCGAAGGGGCCGTAACCGTTGACGGCCGCACTGTTGACGACGAGGTTCACGTCGCCGCCACCGGCGCGCTCCGCCACCTCGGCGAGCGGCCCGTCCTGCGAGAGGTCCGCCGGCACCTCCTCCACCCGCACGCCGTGAGCGTCGCGCAGCCGCTTCGCCTGCAGGGCGAGCCGCCGGCCGCGACGCGCGACGAGCACGAGGTCGTGCCCCAGCGACGCGAGCCGCCGCGCGTACTCGAAGCCGATGCCCGAGGAGGCACCGGTGACGAGCGCCGTCCCGGGGCGCCGCGCCGCCTCCGGCCTGCCTGGTACGCCGCTCACTTCGCACTCCCGTCCCTGGAGGAAACCGTCCACCCATCATGCGCCGCCGCCGCGGTCCACGCGGAACGGGACCCGCGGCAGGCCGCCCAGGTCGCGGCACCGTGCGTGTCCGTTCCGTTCAAGACATGACCCCGGCGCACGCGCCACACTCGCCCCATGGAACAGCGAACCGACTTCCTCACCTTCTCCACCGCCGACCTCGACGCGGCCCGCGCCTTCTACCGCGACGGGCTCGGCTGGACGCCCCTGCTCGACGTTCCCGGTGAGATCGTCTTCTTCCAGGTGGGCCACGGACTCGTACTCGGCCTGTTCGACGCGGAGAAGTTCGCCGAGGACCTCGGCGTGCGCGACGCGCCGATCCGCGGGGTCACTCTCTCCCACAACGTCGAAGGACCCGAGGCCGTGCGGGCGGCCGTGGAGCGTGCCGTCGCCGCCGGCGGCACGGTGCTCAAGGAGCCCCAGGAGGCGGCCTTCGGCGGATATCACGCCCATGTCGCCGACCCGAACGGCCTCGTGTGGGAGATCGCGCACAACCCCGCCTGGAGCGTGCAGCCGGACGGCACGGTGCGGCTCGGGCTCATCGGCTGACCTCGGACGATGCCCGCCGGGACCCGGCGCGCGTGTGGAGGACGCGCGCCGCCGGGCGCATCCGTCGCGCCCCCTACGATGGCCTTCATGACCAGGAGCCGCCCGACGCAGCCGCGTGACGGCCGCTCGCGGGCGCTGCTCGTCCTGGCCCTGCTCTCCGGCCTCCTGGCCATGCACGGCCTGGCCGCGCACGCCGCGCTCCCGGCGCCGATCGCCCCGCACCGTACGCACCTGGCGGCGTCCGGCACTTCCACGGCCTCCGTCGTCCACGGGCACGCCCGGCCGCCCATGCCCGCGCGGGCGCCCCGGCCCGGCCCGTGCGGCGGTGGCACGGACGCCGGGCACGACTGCGCGACCACACTGTGCGCGGCCGACACGACCGTCACCACCTGGACACCGCCGGCCCTCCCGCAGGTGCCCGGGACTCCGGTCGACGCGCCCTCGGTGGCGCCGGACCGGGGCGCGCCCGCGCAGACCGCCTGCCGGGCCCCGCCCGATCTCAGCGAACTGCAACTCCTGCGCGTCTAGAGGCACCCGCACGGCACCGGCACGACAGCCGGCGCCGCGCCCCTGCCTGCCCTGGACAACCTCGCGCAAGGAGTCGCACTTCCATGACCACGACCACGACCACACGTCAGCCGGCCCGCCGGGCCCTCGCCGCCGCCACCGCCCTGATGGCGGCCGCGCTCGTCCTCACCGCCTGCGGCGGACAGGACGCGGGGAACGGCCGTCCCGCGACCGGCCCCGCCTCGGCCGCCACCACGGCGCCGGCCGGCAGCACCGCGTCGAGCAGCAGCCCTTCCGCGGCACCCACCGGAGCGCACAACGCGCAGGACGTGGCATTCGCCCAGGCCATGATCCCGCACCACCGTCAGGCCGTCACCATGGCGCGGCTCGCCGCGTCGCGGGCCGGATCGTCGTCCGTCAAGTCCCTGGCCGCAGGGATCGCGCGTGCGCAGGGCCCCGAGATCACCACCATGTCCGGATGGCTCACCGCCTGGGGGCGCCCCGTCCCGCCGGCCGCTGCCCACTCCGCCCACATGGGGCAGGGCATGATGAGCGACGCCGACATGGCCGCGCTGCGCAAGGAGACGGGCGCCGCCTTCGACACGGCGTTCCTGCGCATGATGATCGGTCACCACCGTGGCGCGGTGGCCATGGCGCACAAGGAGCACGCCGACGGCGCCTACGGCCCGGCGCAGCACCTCGCGGCGTCGATCACCTCGTCACAGACGGCGGAGATCGCACGGATGCGAACGCTGCTGGCCGCGCACTGACACACCGGCGGCCGTCAGTCCACCAGCGCCTGCTGCACCAGCGTGCGCAGGTGGGCGCGGATCGGGTACGTGCTGGACGGCAGCAGCTGGGTGAAGAACGAGACGGTGATGTCCTCCGCCGGATCCACCCAGAACGCGGTGCTCGCCGCGCCGCCCCAGCCGTACTCGCCCGCCGAGGCGATGTTGCGCAGCGCCACCGGGTCCGTGACGACGGAGAAACCGAGTCCGAACCCGGTCCCGTCGAACACCGTCTCGCTGAACAGCCGCCGGCCGAAACGCGCCAGGTCCACGCCGCCCGGCAATTGGTTGCGCGTCATGTGGTCCACCGTCCGGGAGCCGAGCAGCCGGGCACCGCCGCTCGCACCGCGGCCGAGCAGCATCTGCGTCAGCCGGTGGTAGTCGGCGGCGGGCCCGATGAGCCCGCCGCCGCCGGAGAGGTAGCGCGGCGGCCGAACCAGGCTGCCGGCGGGCGCGCCGGTCGGCGCGAGCGCGCCGTCCGGCCCCCGCACGTACAGGGTGGCGAGCCGGTCGGCCCCGTCGCCCGAGACGTGGAAGCCGGTGTCGTCCATCCCGAGCGGCTCGAAGATCCGGGTACGGAAGAAGGCATCCAGGCTCTGGCCGGAGGCCACCTCGACGACGCGGCCCAGCACGTCGGTGGAGAGCGAGTAGTTCCACTCGGCGCCGGGCTGGAACAGCAGGGGGATCCGCGACCACGCGTCGCACGCGTCCGCCAGCGTGTAGCCGTCGGGCTGCCCCCACTCGAACCCGCGGGCGCGCAGGATCGCGTCGACGGGGTGGGCGCGGTGGAAGCCGTAGGTGAGCCCGGAGGTGTGCGTGAGCAGATGCCACACGGTCATCGGCTCGGTGACCGGCACGGTCTCCTGCTTGAGGTCGCTGCCCGCCGTGAAGACCCTCAGGTCAGCGAAGGAGGGGATGAACTTCTCGACGGGGTCCGTGAGCTGGAGCACGCCCTCCTCGAAGAGCATCATCGCCGCGACGGACGTGACGGGCTTCGTCATTGAGTACCAGCGCCACAGGGTGTCCGTCTCGACCGGTCGCCCGCTGCTCACGTCGCGGTGGCCGTAGGTGGACAGATGCACGATCCGCCCCGCCCGGCTCACGCTGATCAGCCAGCCGGGCAGCCGCCCGTCGTCCACGTACGACCGGAAGTACCGGTCGATGCGGGCCAGCCGGCCGGCGTCGAAACCGAGTTCACCGGCCTCCGCCTCCACGGCGAAATCAGCCATGCGTCGCCTCCACGAGCGAGTAGGGCCCCTCTGACGGCACGGGCACCGCGCACCGCACCCGCGCGCGACGCGTCCGCGGACGGCATCGCCGCTGGTGGCGCCACGGCGTGCCAGCGTGTCACTGATCACCGACACGCCACAAGGGGACGGCGCCCGTGGTTGACTGCCCGGAGGCGGCGGGGGAGAGGCGGACACGATGCCACGGGAGCACACCGGGCACGCCGGTGAGATGGCGAGCGCGGAGCCGGCCGCATCCGGCACCGGTATGCCGGGCGGCCGTATCGCGACGGCCGATCTCCTCCGCGACGACGTACCGCACACCGCTGAGCCCGGGACGGTGATCCTGCTCAACGGCACGTCCAGTTCCGGCAAGTCGAGCATCGCCGAGGCGCTGCTGCCGCTGCTGGCCGAGACCTACTTCCACATGCCCGTCGACGCGTTCCATGCGATGCGCGTCGACCGGGACATCGCGGACGATGACCTCCAAGCGGAGATCGACCGGACCTCAAAGGGGTTCCACCGGGCCGTCGCGGGCATGGCGGCCGCGGGCAACAACCTGGTGGTGGACTATCCGTTGAGCCGCCGCTGGCGGCTCCTCGACTGTCTCGCGCTCCTCGACGCCCGCCGTGTCGTGCTCGTGAAGGTCTACTGCCCGCGGGCGGAACTGGTGCGCCGCGAGACCGAGCGCGGGGACCGCACGCCCGGGCTCGCCGCGGCACAGTACCCGGTGGTGCACGCGCACGGCGTCCACGACGTCACCGTCGACACCAGCCGCGAGACACCGCGTCAGTGCGCGGAGCGCATCGCGCGGCATCTGTACGGGAACCCTCCGCGTCCGACCGCCTTCGAACGACTGTCCGCCCTCCTGGCGAGCCGGAATACCGGTTGACGCCACCCGCTGCCCACCGCGTGCTCACAGCGGGCCGAGCGTCTCGCCCGGCACGGCCCCCGGTTCTAGCGTGTCGAGCACCGTGAGCAGCAGCCGCTCCTCGTAGCGGAAATGGTTCTCCATGAGCGCGGCGAGGCCCCCGACGTGGCGGTCCAGCTCGTCCGGTGGCGCCGCCCGCGCCGTGGCGGCGCTCAAGGCCGTGAGCAGGTGCGCGATCGTCGAGTGGTCCTGTTCGAGCGTGCGCAGTGCCGGCCGCAGTTCCGGGTGCGCGGCGGCGACGGCCGGGAACAGGGTGCGGTCCTCGCCACGGTGATGGCCGTCGAGAGCCGCGCAGAAGCCATGGCAGTACAGCAGCAGTTCGCGGGTGGCCGCCTCGCCCGGGGTGCCGTCGGCAAGGGCCGCGCGGGTCACGGCCAGAGCTTCCCGCAGCCTGCCGTGCACCCGGCGGATTTCCTGGCTCCAGGCCACAAGCCTGGTCGTCTCGCGCTCAGTCACGCGAGAGCGAAGGGTGCGACGAACGCATCGTCGGCCTCCTTCGGTCCGGCGCCTCCATGCCTGACACGGTCTGCCACCGGCACGCGACGCTCCCCGCACCCTACCCCGGTCCCTACCGGTTCGTACCCGGTCCGTGCCTCTGTCCGGGTGCACCGTGCGCGGTGGCGCGGCGTCACAGGCGTGTCGCGGTGCCGCGGTTCCTACGCTGCCGTGGTGGCGACCCCCACGAAACCCATCGGCAAGGAAGGCGACGACATGCAGGCCAGTATCGGCGACCGCATCCACATCCACGGCAGGACCGTGGGACAGCACGACCGCACCGGGGAGGTCGTCGAGGTGCTCGGTCAGGACGGCGCTCCGCCCTACCGGATCCGCTTCGAGGACGGGCACGAGACGCTGATCCAGCCCGGGCCCGACGCCGTGGTCGAGCGCCCGTCCCAGGCGTAGGCCGGCACCCCGCGAGTGGGCGCGGGCAGGCGCCGGCGCGGCTGCCCGTACCCGCCGCGCCCCGGCCCCGGGCTCGGGCTCACTCCTCCGCCCACGCGTCCGCCAGGAAGCCAAGACCCTGCTCGTCCAGCGACTGCTCGGTCCATATGGTCTTCCCGCGGTGGCCGTAGCGGCTGCCCCACCGCTGGCAGCACTGCGCGACGATGTACAGTCCGCGCCCTCCCTCGTCCGTGTCGCCGGCGCGGACGAGCCGGGGCTGGGTGTTGCTCGGGTCCGAGACCTCGCAGATGAGGACCGCCGCGTCGCGGATCAGCCGGAGCCCGACCGGGCCGCCCGCGTACCGGACGGCGTTGGTGACGAGCTCGCTGACGATCAGCTCCGTGGACAGGCTCAGCCGATCGAGTCCCCACGCGTCGAGCTGGTCGTCCGCCAGTTTCCGCGCCTCGGCGACGGATTCCGGGGCCGCGGGCAGCTGCCAGTTCGCCGTGTGCGACGCGTCGACGACGCGCGTGCGCGCCATCAGCAGCGCGATGTCGTCACGCGGCTGCGTGTCGCCGAGTTCGCCGAGCATCCGGCGGCCGAGCTCCCGCAGATCGATACCGGGGTGCCACGACGACGAGAGCCCCTCCTGGATGCGCCAAAGGCCGAGCTCGTCGTCGTACTCGGTCAGCGCGAGCAGGCCGTCGGTGTAGAGGGTCAGCACGCTGCCGGCTTCCGGCTCCAGCGTCACCGACTCGTACGGGACGCCGCCCACGCCGAGCGGCGGCCCCGGCGGCGCCTCGACGAAGGACACGGCGCCGTCGGGGGAGATCAGCACCGGCGGCGGTGTGCCCGCGTTCGCGAGCGTGATCCGGGCCTCGACCGGGTCGTACACCGCGTACAGGCAGGTGGCGCCGACGGCGTCCTTCTGCTCGGCCGCCGTCTCCGCGGCGAGGCGCTGGATGAGGTCGTCGAGCCGCGTCAGCACCTCGGCGGGGTCGAGTTCCAGGTCCGCGAGCGTCAGGATCGCGGTGCGCAGCCGGCCCATGGTGGCCGTCGCGGGCAGGCCGTGACCGATGACGTCGCCGATGACGAGCGCCGCACGCAGCGACGGCAGGGTGACCACGTCGAACCAGTCGCCGCCGATGTCCGCGCGGCCCGTCGCGGGCCGGTAGATGCCCTCCGCCTCCACCGCGGCGATGTCGGCGGCGGCACGCGGCAGCAGCCTCTCCTGGAGGGAGACGGCCGCCCGGTGCTCGCGCGCGTAGCGGCGCGCGTTGTCGATGCCGAGGGCGGCGCGTGAGGCGATCTCGCTCAGCAGGGACAGCTCGTCGCTGTCGAGCGGTTCCGGCCGCTCCGTGCGCCACACGGAGACGGCGCCGAGGCCGAGGCCACGCGCCAGCAGCGGCGCCACCGTGAGCGACCCGGCGCCCTCCGGCACGAGCAGCTCGACCAGCCGGGGATCGGACAGGGCGCCGATGGCCTCGTCACGCGTCATGGTCACCGCGTGCCCCTGCTGGACCCGCTGCAGCTGAGGGCTCTCCGGGAGCATGGGGTAGGTGTCCCCCTCGCCGAGCAGCGGTTCGGCCCTGCGGCTGTCCTCGCAGGCGACCGCGGCGCGCGTGAGGCGCGGCGTGCGGGTGCCGAGGGTGCTCGGCGGGTCGTCGCCCGCGAGCACGCCCTCGGTCAGGTCCACGGTGACCAGGCTGCCCAGATCCGTCAGGAGGACGTCCGCCAGCTCGTGCGCGGTCTGCCGGATGTCGAGTGAAGAGCCGATGCGGGCGGCGGCCTCGTGGAGCAGGGCCAGGTGCCGCTGGTCCCGCAGCTGCTTCGTCACGTTGTCGACGAGCGCCACCACACCGTTCGGTACGCCCTCGCCGTCGTGCAGGCGGAAGGCGGAGATCGACGCCACCTGCGGCCTGCGCAGGGGCGCGTCCGCGAGCCGCAGCGACTGCTGCGCGCCGAGCGCGGGCACGCCCGTGCGCAGGACGTCCGCGAGCAGGGCGCGCAGGGAGTCGGCGTCCGCCGCGTGCAGCCCCTTCTCCCAGGGCTCTCCCGGCCCCGGGGCGGGCTGGCCGAACATTCCGTGGCTGATGTTGGTCCGAACGAGTCGCAGGTCCCTGTCGTGGACGCCGACGCCGATGCGCCCCTGGGCGAACAGCGCCTGGAAGAAGGAGATGCCCTGCGCCCACTCCACCGCCTGCCGCGAGGGCAGGAGCATGACGACCCGGTGCCCGGTGGGCGGCACGGGGCACACCCCGAAGTCGACGGCGGTCCCGCCCGCCCTGCCGTGCCCGGCGCGCACCGTGTCCGCGAGGATCACGGAGCGGCACTCGCCGGGCGGGGAGAGCAATTCCCACAGGGGGACACCCATGGCTTCGCGGGTGTCGCGCCCGAAGAGCCGGGCCGCGGCCGCTGACCAGGAGACGACCAGCCCCTCACGGTCCACCACGGCGACGGCGACGGCATCGAACCGAAAACCCCCGAGGAGGTCGCTGCCCTCGTCTGATTCCACGCTGGCTCCTCCCGCCGCGCGAGAGAGTTTCACCAACTTTAACCCGATATCGCCGGACGCGAAGGGTGGCGGGTGCGGGGGAGCGGCGCCCGCCGCGCGCGGCGAGACCTCTCCGCCGCGCGCGGCGAGACCTCCGACCACCGGGTGGGCAGGACGGCGCCGGGCGCGGAGGAGTTACCGTGTGTGTCGTGACGATCTCGGGGGAGGCAGAGGAGCCGGGCCAGGGCGCGGCCCTGCTACTGGCGGCGGCGCCCCTCGGGCGGGGCCGCCTGATCGACGC